>NZ_JBIUWN010000144.1:0-4971 GCF_044743485.1 Pseudomonas sp. NPDC087614
GTCTGGAAGAACCTTGGAGAGACTTGAGCACGCGTTAAGAAACGAGGTGCGTCAACAGGCGCAGGCTCTGGAGTAGATTTGTGGGGATCTATCAGGGACAGAACACGTTTTTCTGATAATTACTAAAACGTGATCTGTTCCCACCCCTACTATTGGTCGTATCAACTACAGTTTTCTCGAGATTTAGCCGACTGTGGAATACGTCCACCCTTTCCGTTTTTTGTCATTTTAGCGATATATTCTTTATAAAGCGGACACGCGTCGGACTTCATACCTATATCCCAATATGCATCTGCCAAATTCAATATTGCAACGACTCTCTCCGGGAATTTTCTATGAATCTCCTTCAAAAGCAAAGCAGCTAAAACGCTATTTTTGTTACGATACAAATAATAGGCATAATCATTTAGCGGCCCGACATTATCATCGGACACTATCAAAGTCAGCTCATACACCAGCTCCTGGGGAATGCTCCTTCTTACTTTGTTACCGCCATCATCGACCCCATAAAACAACTCTCCTTTCTCGCCCTGAGGAAGCTTACCAAGGATGTAATTAAAATCTTTCCTGACTTCTGAAAGCTGAGCCTCATCATTCAAAGAGCTAAAATTAGGCCCATTTTCAGAGAACTGAGAAAACAGCGTGCAACACGCTATACGCTGAACATCAAACTGCTGCGGAAATAATGCTTCAATTGGTACCTTCTCACCGCCCAAGGTATATTTTTCATCTCTACTAGGTTCAACCCATGTGGATTTTTTATATAGAACCCAATCTTTCTGCGCAGAGCTCCATCTAAAGCTATACTGCGTAAGATCAGTATTACGAGTATGAAAATCCAGTAACAACGAAAATTCGCTTGATAGATAACCTACAGACAGCCCACCATCTCCAAGTTCAAAATTTCCCGTAACTGACTTGTCGCTCCCGCCTATACCAATAGTGATTCGCGAAACTGTGCCGTCATCCTCGAGCGGGCTAACACTATACGAATCACAGACTCCATCCCCATTTAGATCAGCCTCGTAGCTCGAGTTTGCATTCACCACTGATACTATGAACGCGAAAACGAAAAAAGCTACCATCCTCATCCTAAGGTCCCTTAAGTGCAAAGTGGCGTGCTTCCGCTCGGTGTTTAATGGGACAGACCACGTCTCTCTGACTATTACTAATAACGTAGTCTGTCCCCATTTTTATGCCATTTTTACAAATAAATCCGTCACCTTTTTCCTTTCAGCCCTAAATCATTACCGCGCTGGAATGATCGCATCCAAGTACTTAGCCCGTTCCAAACTCATTCGCGCCACGCATCTATTCATATCTGCAGCATATGAAACTTTATCCCACTCATTCTCAAAACCTTCCAACGAGCAGTTGGTATCGCGCAGTTTTATCCAAGCTCTTTGAGAGTCTTTCAATTTCCCCAAAAATGCCTTATTTATTTCAGGCTGTGATTGATACTGAAAAATATACCGAGAACCTGCTCTTTCAATGACAGCCTTATAGCTTTCATTAAGTTCCGCATCAGCTTTTTTCATTTCAACCTCCGCACACTTCGCAATCTGCGCACTAGATGCGTTCTCGAGACAAGCATCTTCAGCGGCGCTAACTAGCGAAAATGATGAAACAATAAAAGCAACAATCAACCTACTAACTACATGATGATTACCCATCCAACACCTGAACATCTTTATCAAACACAAAACAGCTAGACAAAGCATCCAAGCGCAACCAATAAACATATACATGACTTTCACATACACCTCCACCCAACAACCCACTTAAACGAAAAAAATAAATATCTTTTATATGAATCACAACTACCCGAGATCGATTACACTCTCCGCGGAATGAAATCCTCAGGTTTTTCATTCAACCTCCCCACTGTATCAGGAAAGCTCATAAACTCGGTCAATACCATTAACGCGTTCGTGTAAGCCTGGTAGCGCGTCACTATCCCGTTGACATTCTTTATTTTGCTAGGGTCCGGCATGGGCCGCCCATAGTTAACGGTCGATGCAACTTGTCCGAACGACTCACAATTATAATAAGCATAATGTTTTGTGCCTACCTGTGCGGAATTACGCACCAGACTAGGACTCTTATCCGCGAATTGCGCCGCACCTGTCCAAGCCCAATAAGCACCTGCGCTCATCGCCGCATCATAGCTCTTATCACTCACATCACCTCGCCACCTAATCATTTCGGATGTTAATCCTTTCGGTGTAAGCACTGCATCAGATAAGTGACTTTTATCCTTACTCTTGTCAGCAGCTTTTGCCGCAGCTGAAAGTGACTTCGCCGTTGAATCGGACACCTTACGCCCTCTAAACTTCCAGTACTTTACGTAGTTGTCTGGCCACGTTAGTTGGAAGAACCCCCGCCCATCCCACGGAGAATACCTTTGACTAGGGTCATTTTCATGCAGCTTGCCAAACCATTGGGTTTCTTGAGTTGAGTTCCCAAAAAAAGCAGACAGTCTGAACGGACTACCACTAATTAAAAATTTTCGAAGCGCTTTATTCAGATCATCTTTCACCGTCGATATTCTTGACTTTACAAACGCGCTTAGCGCGACTGCTTCGAACAGCCATACCGTACCACTTTGGCGCAATATGTTTGAAGGGAGCAACTGAGCCAATTCTGACTCACTCAACCAACCACATTTTCTAAAAGCAGCAATAAACTCTTTTGGCGGAAAATGCCAATGCTTCGATCCTATACTCGCCAAGCCTGCATCCTCCCAAAAAGCCAGCGCCTCCTGGTGAGATTTTAGTTTATCGTAATCACCCTTTGGCATAGCTGGCCCTAACTCCGACTCTTGTCCAAGCCAACCATAACGGGTATCAAAGTCATTTTCTCCCCACTCACTTGGAAACTTAAATATACATCGCTTAAGTTTTTCCTTAGAGGCTTCTTGTTCAATAATTTGTTGATTGTGCTTCTTAACACGATAATTCTTGCTATATACGTGCTCTTCTTCCGGCTTGACCGGAACATGCTTATAGTCTGGAGCCTTGGATATCCCCACTATATCTCTAGAAGGCGGATATAATGGATCCTCATCCAATTTTAACAAATCCCGCAAATATGGTGACTGACAATGACTATCTTCGTCAGTATCATCATCGATCAACTTCCAACCCGACCACTGAGGAAAATCAGCATCACTAAAGCAAGTTATGGTGCTGCTGTTCAAATTAACCCAGGCATCTCCACCCGAAAATATGATTTTTCGCCAGTGCGCCGCATTCGCCGGCGCAAGTGCGTCCGAGCCAAGTACACGGCCAAACCGGAGAAGCTCATAGCCCGCACTTGGACAATCTGGAAACCGGTCCATAGAGGTTTCGTAAAGATTATACTCGAAGTTATTCTCTTCTTTCAGCTCTCCCAAAACCTTACCATCAAGCGTAAAGGTACTTAACAGGCACTGCCCGTGACTATAGTTCATACGTAAAAACATGCCATCCGCAGGAAGACGCACACAGTTAGACATATTATTTGCATCTGTCCATTTGGCTGGTCGTTCCGCATATCCGACGATTTCAGGAGGCAAATAAAAATACATGTCCCCCCAGCAGCTTTCTCTCCTACCAGAATTTGTCTGATATGGCAGATCTCTTTCTGTACGCCCTATTAAATTCTTTACTTGGCCATCATCAGCAATAATTTCAAAATGAATCTTATTGTCTGCTCCATAAATCCTCCCAGATTCTCCGAGCACGTCTTTGCGATAAATCCGCATACCCTTTTTCGGCTCTTTCACTAATAGTTTTGAAAGATGCATGTAAATTGAGAAGAAAACCACCTTCGAACTTGCACCCTCCCCAATCTCGGTTTCGTGCCGAAGAACAATGCAACCATTGTCCGTCCAACCGCTGTAATTCAGAGGAGCATCTTCACTGGTGTCCACAGGTGCTGGCTCGCGGAAGTACGCCAGCGTTCCATCGGCAATTGCACGGACCGGCAGTGCACGCCCAGCCTCTTTAGGCGCTTTCAGGTGAGTACCACCATGCCAGTTCAAATCAAAACTGATCGGGAAAAAGCCATCACCCGGCTCTCCACACAGCATTGCTCGATTCAAATACGCTTCATCAGTCTCTCCGGCCGTCGGAGCTGGAAGAAATGGAGGGCTAATCAACATAGGTGTGATCCATATTTAATAAATTCTTCAAATCCATTGAGCGCTGACGTCACAGCGATAACAGGTACTTTGTTTTAGGTTTCGGCTCTTCTGGCGCGTTCGCAATCGCCTGATCCATCAAACTCCCCGCCTTATCCTTATCCGCCGCCCCCGGCAGCACCGGCGGTTTGATCCCGATGCCAGTCCCACTCCCCGGCGAGCCACCCGCATTAATCTTCACCACCGGCCCAACCACCGTCACCCCACCACCATCGAGCTTGATAAAGCTCCCACCCCCAAGAATGGTCAGCTCCGTCCCCGCCTCAATAACAATCTTGTCCCCAGCCTTGAGGTGTATCTCTTTCCCCACGCTGGTGAGCTGCGCAGTCCCAAGCTTCACATGCTGGTTCTGCCCAACCGTGAGGTGATCATCGAGCTTCGCTTCGATCTTGCGGTCGGCAATCGTGGTGCGGTGTTCTTCAGCCTTGAGTTCGGTGTAGCTGTTCTTCTCCACCGTGTCGTGGCGTTCATTGCCGACCCGAATCTTCTGGTCGTGCTCAACGTTTTCATCCCAATCACGCTGGGCATGAATGTAGATCTGCTCCGCACCTTTTTTGTCTTCAATGCGCAGTTCGTTGTACCCACCACCACCCGGCGAGCTAAGCGTTTTGAACACGCTGCGGGTTTTGTTCGCCGGCAGTGCGTACGGCACCGGGTTTTCCTTGTGGTACAGGCAGCCGGTCACCAGCGGTCGGTCGGGGTCGCCTTCGAGGAAGGTGACGAGGACTTCCATGCCGATGCGCGGGATGCTGATGGCGCCGTAGCGGTCGCCGGCCCAAGAGCTGGAA
>NZ_JBIUWN010000145.1:0-4923 GCF_044743485.1 Pseudomonas sp. NPDC087614
GCCCCCTCCCGCGCCCCCCCCCCCCCCCCCCGGCCGCTTGCGGCGTGGGCTGCGGTTCCTGTGGTCGATGACAACTCCGGTTATAACAATAGCGGGAGTAGTTATCCGCCTGCGGGTTACGGTACGAACGGCGCCTATGCCGGGGGAGCGGCTTCGGCCCCTACCTCGGCACAAGGCATGCTGTTCAATCAACTGCAACAAATGCAGGATCAGATATCGCGCCAGCAAGGTGTGATTGAAGAACTGCAAAATCAGGTTGCGCGCATGAAACAAGAATCCCTGGAGCGATACCAGGATCTTGATCGGCGCATAGGATCCGGTGCTGCACCTGCCGCGAATCCTGAGAATTCTTCTGCCGGTGGCGACGCAAGTGCTGCTGCCGGTACGGCTGCCCAAGCGCCTGCTGCAAGTAGCGAACCGGCTGATCCGGCCAAGGAAAAGCTGTATTACGATGCCGCTTTCGACCTGATCAAAGCCAAGGATTTCGACAAGGCCAGCCAGGCTTTTGCCGCGTTCCTGCGCAAATACCCGAACAGCCAATACGCGGGCAATGCCCAGTACTGGTTGGGTGAGGTAAACCTGGCAAAGGGCGATCTGCAAGGTGCGGGTCAGGCTTTCGCCAAGGTTTCGCAGCTATATCCCAAGCACGCCAAAGTGCCGGACTCGCTGTACAAGCTGGCTGATGTAGAGCGCCGCCTCGGTCATACCGACAAGGTGAAAGGCATTCTGCAGCAGGTGGTTGCCCAATATCCGGGCACATCCGCCGCTCAGTTGGCTCAACGCGATCTGCAGCGCATGTAAGCCTGTTTGACTGTTTTGAAGAAACCCGCGCCTGTCGCGGGTTTTTTCGTTAGAATTCACGCCCTTTTTCTGAAACACGCTTCTTGAGGCCTGCGCGTTGGCGAGGCTGCCTGAAGTGCCTGACGGAGGCGGACAGCCTGTTTAGCTGTTACGCCCGTGGCGACTATGCAAGACACATTGAGAATTACCGAAGTTTTCTACTCGTTGCAGGGGGAAACGCGGACTGCCGGGCTGCCCACCGTTTTTGTGCGCCTGACCGGTTGCCCCTTGCGTTGCCAGTACTGCGACAGCGCCTATGCGTTCACGGGTGGTACGATTCGCACCCTCGACGATATCCTCGAGCAAGTAGCCGGCTATCGTCCGCGCTATGTCTGTGTCACGGGCGGTGAGCCTTTGGCGCAGCCGAATGCCATTCCTTTGCTTAAACAGTTATGTGATGCCGGTTACGAGGTCTCGCTGGAAACCAGTGGTGCCTTAGATATCTCGGCAGTGGACCCGCGCGTCAGTCGTGTGGTCGATCTGAAAACCCCAGGTTCGAAAGAAGTTCATCGCAATCTTTACGAGAACATCGAACGGCTGACTCCCAACGATCAGGTGAAGTTTGTCATCTGTTCGCGGGAAGATTACGACTGGGCGGTATCCAAGCTGATCCAGTACGGTCTTGATCGACGCGCTGGCGAAGTCTTGTTTTCACCAAGTCACCATGATCTGAATGCTCGGGATCTGGCGGACTGGGTGGTGGCGGACAACCTGCCTGTGCGCCTGCAATTGCAGCTGCATAAATATCTTTGGAATGACGAGCCGGGGCGCTGATATGACTGAGCAACTGAACACCACCGAAAAGCGTGCGGTCATCCTGCTGTCCGGCGGCCTGGACTCGGCGACCGTCGTGGCCATGGCCAGGGCCGAAGGCTACAGCTGCTACACCATGAGTTTTGATTACGGCCAGCGCTCGCACGCAGAATTGCACGCTGCGGCGCGTGTCGCTCGCGACCTGGGTGTGGTCGAACACAAGGTGATAGGCCTGAACTTCAACGGCATGGGCGGTTCGGCCCTGACCGACACCAGCATCGACATTCCAGAGGCGCTGGGCGAGGGCATTCCGGTTACGTACGTGCCGGCGCGCAATACCGTTTTCCTGGCGCTCGCTTTGGGTTGGGCAGAAGTGCTTGGCGCGCGAGACATTTTTATTGGCGTCAACGCGGTGGATTACTCCGGCTACCCGGATTGCCGTCCCGAGTTCATTGAATCGTTCGAGCGCATGGCCAATCTGGCGACTAAAGCCGGCGTTGAAGGCAACGGCTTCCGCATTCAGGCACCGCTGCAGAATCTGAGCAAGGCGCAGATCGTCCAGGCGGGCGTGAAGCTGGGCGTTGATTATGGGCTGACTGTTTCCTGCTATCAGGCCGATGATGACGGCCGTGCCTGCGGCAAATGCGACAGCTGCCGCCTGCGTGCGGAAGGCTTTGCAGCGGCTGGCGTGAGCGATCCAACACCTTATTTTTGATTATTTTAAAAAAGGTGTTGAATAGTCCTTAAAAATCAGTATTATACGCGCCACCACACAGCGGGTCGTTAGCTCAGTTGGTAGAGCAGTTGGCTTTTAACCAATTGGTCGTAGGTTCGAATCCCACACGACCCACCATATTTGGCGGTTTAGAAAATCCGGAAGGCCCACGAAAGTGAGGATTTCCGGGTTTTTTTTTTGCCTGCAATTCGGGCACATGTTCCTTCACTGTCCACAGTTCTGACACAGGTCAGAATCATCTTTTGTATCCTCCGGATATTCTGTAGCCTTGCGCAGCTTCAACGTTGTCCGTGCCTGATACTACTCACTCTCCCGGCGGTACCCTCAAGCGGTCCGGAGCCGGGTGTATACTCGACTTTCGCGCGAAAGCGCCTGCAGGTCTTGCGAACATGACGCAGATTTCCGAACGCCTTCTGGTTCAAGCCCACCTCGATGCCAAACAGCCCAAACCGCTGACTGCCGAGGAAGAGGCCTACTACCGTTCCGCCATTGCCGCCGAGCTCAAGGCTCAGGACGCGGTGCTGGTGGCCCACTTTTATTGCGATCCGGTGATTCAGGCCCTGGCCGAAGAAACCGGCGGCTGTGTGTCCGACTCCCTGGAGATGGCTCGCTTCGGCAACGCCCACCCGGCCAAGACTGTAGTAGTCGCCGGTGTGAAGTTCATGGGCGAGACCGCGAAGATTCTCAATCCTGAAAAACGTGTGCTGATGCCAACCCTGGACGCGACGTGTTCGCTGGATCTGGGTTGCCCGGTCGACGAGTTTTCGGCGTTCTGCGATCAACATCCGGAGCGCACGGTGGTGGTTTATGCCAACACCTCCGCCGCCGTTAAGGCTCGGGCTGACTGGGTCGTGACGTCGAGTTGCGCGCTGGAGATCGTCGAAAGCCTGATGGACAACGGCGAGACCATCATTTGGGGGCCGGACAAGCACCTGGGCACCTACATCCAGCGCAAGACCGGCGCCGACATGCTGCTGTGGGACGGTGCCTGCATCGTTCACGAAGAGTTCAAGTCCAAGCAGCTCGAAGACATGAAGGCGTTGTACCCGGACGCAGCCATTCTGGTGCACCCGGAATCGCCGACGTCGGTGATCGAGCTGGCAGACGCCGTTGGCTCTACCAGCCAGTTAATTGCTGCCGCGCAGAGCCTGCCGAACAAGACGCTGATCGTCGCCACCGACCGGGGTATCTTCTATAAGATGCAGCAGCTATGCCCGGACAAGGTCTTCATTGAGGCGCCAACGGCCGGTAACGGCGCAGCGTGCCGCAGTTGCGCACATTGCCCTTGGATGGCCATGAACACCCTTGAGCGCACGCTCAGGAGCTTGAAGGAAGGGACGAACGAGATCTTTGTTGATCCGGCGCTGATTCCGCAGGCGATTCGGCCACTCAAACGCATGCTGGATTTCACCCAGGCAGCGCGGATGAAGCTGGCGGGTAACGCCTGAGATCTTTCTGCCACGCACAAAAACCAGTGGGAGCGGGCTTGCTCGCGAAAGCGGTACCTCAGTCGACTCAGATAGAGACTGATGCACCGCTTTCGTGAGCAAGCCCGCTCCCACTTTTGTTTTCGGTCTTTGGAAATTATTTGTTCTTCTTGGGGATCCGGACGATGCGGGTATCGGAATAGATGTCGTGCCAGGTGCGCTTCTGCTTGTCGTACAGCGACCAGAAGAACCCAAGCCCCACGCACAGCCACGAAGCGATCGACACCATGAAGCGCAGCAGCGCCTGCCACAGGCTGATCGCGCTGCCGTCGGCGTTCTGCACACGAATCCCCCACACTTGCATACCCAGCGTCTGCCCGCCGTGGGTCCAGAACTTGGCGAAGAACGCGAACAGCACCAGCAGCAGTACCGTAGAGTAAAGCGGATCGCCATCCGTTTTCCCGGCGTCGGTCAGCACGCGCAGGCGTTCTTCACCGATGATTGCCGCCTGGATCAGCTTGTAAACGAATCCGGTGACGATCAGCAAGGCAGTACACAGCAGGAAGTCATAGAACATCGCTGCCAGTCGACGGCCAAGGCCAACGGCAGGAAAGTCGCCCTGGGGAGTGAGCAGATGTTTCGACATGGCAGCCTCTGGACGCAAATGGAAGCGCCATTTTACGGATTCGCGCACACAAAAAAGCCCCTGATATCAATATCAGGGGCTTTTTCGTTACAGATGTCTCGTCCTGAATAAGGTTTACACCTTCTGGCTTCTTATCAGGAGGGGGCAATGGATACGGGCGCAAAACGTAGTCAACGCGATTACACGCTGACTTTTAAATTGTCGGTTGTCGACCAAGTCGAAAAAGGCGAGTTGAGTTATAAAGAGGCTCAACGGCGCTACGGGATCCAGGGCCGGTCGACGGTGTTGGTTTGGTTACGCAAGCATGGTCGACAAGATTGGAGCCAAGGCGCCTCCATCCGTACCCAGAGGACTCGACCGATGGACGAGCCAACTTTGCCTTTGACCCCCGAGCAGAGAATCAAAGAGCTTGAGGAGCAACTGGCACCGGCGTTTTTCAAGGTTGTTGTCGCGTCGCCGTCTAACTATGCCGCTCTTTTCTCGGTCTGCTGCTGCCGATCCGGGTTCAACATCACAGTGCC
>NZ_JBIUWN010000146.1:0-4916 GCF_044743485.1 Pseudomonas sp. NPDC087614
ATGGAGATCGATTTACCAGGTTGAACTGGTGAAAGAAGGGCTTGCCTTACGGCAGGCCGTTACCGGCCCGCACACAAAAAATCTGACACTCCCGGCAAAGACGACACAACATTCAGCGCCGCTCCTGATTCCTCGGCCAGCTCAAGCTAAAGCAGGCCCCTCCCAGACTCTTGCTCCGGCCAATGATGGCCCGCCCGTCATGCCAATGGATGATCCGTCGCACAATCGACAAGCCCAACCCATGCCCACCCGATGCCCGGGTGCGGCTGTCGTCCAGGCGTAAAAACGGCGTGAAGATCCGCTCCCACGCCACTTCCGGCACTCCCGGCCCGTCATCCTCGACATCCACCCGACAGCGCAGTTGCCCGACCTGATAACTCACCGTGACCTTCGAGCGTGCATGGCGCATGGCGTTGCTCACCAGATTCTGCAAGGCCCGATGCAGATAACGCGGCTCAGCCTCGACCCAGGCATCGTCGTTATCGGCGGCGGCCAGACACAAGCCACGCTGCACCGTGACCTCGGCGCGCAACGGCGCCAACTCCTCGATCACCTGATTGACCAACGCGTCGAGGTCGATGCGTTGAAACGTCAGCGCCGGTGCCCCCTGCTCCAGACGCGCATACGTGAGCATTTCATCGACCAGCTTATCGAGGTCCTCAATGTCGTGATCCATGCCCTCACGGTACTTTTCCAGGGCTTGCGGCGTGGTTGCCGAGCCGATCATTTCCAGGCCAAACCGCAACCGCGCCACCGGCGTGCGCAGTTCATGGGACACCGCACGCACCAGTTCACGCTGGATCGCCAATAACTGTTGCAGGTGTTCGGCCATGCCATTGAACGCCGAAGCCAGTCGCCCGACCGAGTCAGCACCGCGCGCCGGCACGCGGGTTTCCAGACTGCCCTTGGCGATGCGCGTAGCCGCTGCTTCAAGGCCTCGCAAACGGCGCTCGAGCTGGCGCACCAGCAGATAAACGATAAGGCCGATCAAGGTCAGCCCGAGCGCGGCGATCAACACCAGCCATTGCGGTGGATACGGATTCATCTGGTACAGCGGCCCGATTTCCAGCACCCAGGGCGTACCAACCATGCCGGCAAACACGCGGATCGAATCGCCGCCCTTGCCCAGCGCCATCACCGTATCGCCCTCGGACACCCGTCGGCTCTGGTCTTCGTCCATGTCGGCGTCATTCACTGTGACCAATCGCAGATCGAAACCGAAGCCCTTCTCTTTCTTTATTTGCGCCAGCCGTTTGGGCTGCTCGCCCACCGGTACGCGCACCAGTTCATCGGCCAGCAGGTAAATAGTCGCCCGGGCCAGTTGTTCGCTGATTTGTTGCACCTCGCCGGTGAGTACGAGTTGTTCTTTGTCGCTGACCAGCCGATAGACCTTCGCCGCATGCGGCCCGGTTTGCTCGACCAGCGCTTGGCCGCGCAGAACGCGGGTGCGCTGGGTGAGGTCGAGGCCCGTTTCGGCAAAGGTCTTGAGCGCCAGCGGAATCCCGAGCAATCGCTCCCAAACCAATAGCGCACGATGACGCTCGGTTTCATTCATCGGTTGCAGGTTGTCGGCCATCAGCGAGAACGTGCCGTGGGCCAGGCGCTCGCGGTACTGCTCGCTGCGCACCTGATTGAGCAGGTTCAGTGCGAGCACACCGAGCACGGCCACCAGAATCAAGGCTGCGCACATGCCGCCATAGATACGCAGGAAGATCGAGTTCACAGCGCCAGGTCTGCGCAGGCCTCAGGGACGAACAGGTAGCCTTTGCTGCGGATGGTCTTGATCAGACGCGGATGGTCGGGGTCGTCGCCGATTTTGGGGCGGATGCGCGATATGCGTACATCGATCGAGCGGTCCTGCCCGTCGTAGCCAATACCGCGCAGCGCGGTGAAAATCTCTTCCCGAGACAAAATTCGCCCAGCGTTGGAGACCAACAACCAGAGCAGGTCAAACTCGGCGCTGGTCAACTCGATGCCGCTGTCGCTCAGCCAGGCCTCGCGCAAGGCGTTGTCCACCACCAGCGGGCCGAATTGCAGGCGCCGGGATTTCTCCGTGGTCGGCTCGGGCGTGTCACTGCGTCGCAGCAACGCCTGAACCCGCGCCAGCAACAGTCGCGGGCGTACCGGCTTGCACACGTAATCATCGGCGCCGAGGTCGAGGCCGTGGATCTGGTCGGCGTCGTCGGTTCTTGCCGTAAGCATCAGAATCGGCCCGTCATAACGGTCGCGCACCTTGCGGCAGATGCTCAGGCCATCTTCACCGGGGAGCATCAGGTCGAGGATCACCAGATCCGGTTGCTCCTTGATGATCCGCGCCGCCGCCAGCGCACCGTTGCCTTCGATGTCCACGCGCAGTCCATTGGCTTGCAGGTAGTCGCGAGTGAGTTCGGCCAGACGCTGATCATCCTCGACTATCAATACCTGAAAGGCTTGTTGCTCCACCGGTGACCTCTGCTTGCCAGAATTACGAATAAAGGAAGGATCCTCCGGTCTTTTTGTCATCTTTTCGGAGGATAAGAATGCGTACGCATGGGCCGATTGTATAAACGGCGTCCAGCCAGAACACAAGTCGGTAAATGCGTTCGGACAAGGCCGTTTTTTGTGATAGGGTTCGCGCCCTTAAAAATCCGCTGAAGCGTTTTTCCAGGCGAAAAAACAGTGACAAACGGTCTAGCTCAGCAGGTTCGCGGCCTACACGGGAATTCCCTGTTTCACACACAATTTACGCACAGGGTTATCCACAAGCTGTGCGTTGCAATCCGCCCCTGAAACGCATTATCTTGTAGCCCGTTCGCAAAAAAACCCTACATGTAGGGTTTTGCGTAAAAAACCAAACACAAACCGGACAGTGAATTCAAGGCTTTTTATTGCCATTGTCGGGTTGAACCAAACGTATTTTTACAAGCCCAAACCGCGCCTGCGGATGGCTACCGTTTTTCAGTCGATCACGACGATAACGGTACGGGTGTTGCAGTGGCGAAACTGCTCCCCGAAAGGAATGCGGTCTCACGCGTATCGCGCGAGCCGAAGACTTCGGCATGGAAGCGGCGCCCACAAGGCCTTCTTCCTGAACTGTCCCGAAGTCGTTATACCCGGCACGTGCCGGTTGTAGTGCTTCAGGACGGAACGGTGGGCACCGTGATGGTGCCCAAACAAACATAGAGAACGTGGAGACACCCATGCAAACCGACACAACTCGCGAGAACCCGCAGGGCACCTTGCCGCAGGCCGCTGATTCGACTTCGGATCTGGCAGCCACCGCGCCTGGCCAGCTGCGCGTGATCAAGCGTAATGGCACTGTCGTTCCTTACACCGATGACAAGATCACCGTCGCTATCACCAAAGCGTTTCTCGCAGTTGAGGGCGGCACCGCTGCCGCTTCGTCGCGAATCCACGACACCGTTGCCCGTCTGACCGAACAAGTCACCGCGACCTTCAAGCGTCGCATGCCTTCGGGCGGCACCATCCACATCGAAGAAATCCAGGACCAGGTCGAACTGGCCCTGATGCGTGCCGGCGAGCAGAAAGTGGCTCGCGACTACGTGATCTACCGTGACGGTCGCTCGAAAGAACGCGCTGCCCACGCCCCGGCCGAAGAAGCAGTCAACGCTCATCCGTCGATCCGCATCACCCGTACCGACGGTAGCCTGGCGCCACTGGACATGGGCCGTCTGAATACCATCGTGACCGAAGCCTGCGAAGGCCTGGCTGAAGTCGACGGCGACCTGATCCAGCGCGAAACCCTGAAAAACCTGTACGACGGCGTGGCCCTGACCGACGTCAACACCGCCCTGGTGATGACCGCCCGTACGCTGGTTGAGCGCGAGCCGAACTACTCGTTCGTCACCGCCCGCCTGCTGATGGACACCCTGCGTGCCGAAGGCCTGGGCTTCCTGGGTGTGGCTGAAAGCGCCACTCACCACGAAATGGCCGACCTGTACGCCAAGGCACTGCCGGCTTATGTCGCCAAAGGTATCGAGTTCGAACTGCTGAACCCTGTGCTGGCCACCTTCGACCTGGAAAAACTGGGCAAGGCGATCAACCACGAGCGCGACCAGCAATTCACCTACCTGGGCCTGCAAACCCTGTACGACCGTTACTTCATCCACAAGGATGGCGTGCGTTTCGAACTGCCGCAGATCTTCTTCATGCGCGTGGCCATGGGCCTGGCCATCGAAGAGAAGAACAAAGAAGACCGTGCGATCGAGTTCTACAACCTGCTGTCCTCGTTCGACTACATGGCTTCGACTCCAACACTGTTCAACGCCGGCACCCTGCGTCCACAGCTGTCGAGCTGCTACCTGACCACCGTTCCGGATGACCTGTCGGGCATTTACCACGCGATCCACGACAACGCCATGCTGTCGAAATTCGCCGGTGGCCTGGGTAACGACTGGACGCCTGTCCGTGCACTGGGTTCGTACATCAAAGGCACCAACGGCAAGTCGCAAGGCGTGGTTCCGTTCCTCAAAGTCGTGAACGACACCGCCGTCGCCGTTAACCAGGGTGGCAAGCGCAAAGGCGCTGTCTGTGCCTACCTGGAAACCTGGCACATGGACATCGAAGAGTTCATCGAACTGCGCAAGAACACCGGTGATGATCGTCGTCGTACCCTCGTCATGAACACCGCCAACTGGATTCCTGACCTGTTCATGAAGCGTGTCTTCGATGACGGCAAGTGGACCCTGTTCTCGCCATCCGAAGTACCGGACCTGCACGACCTGACCGGCAAAGCCTTCGAAGAGCGCTACGAGTACTACGAAGCGCTGACCGAATACCCAGGCAAGGTCAAACTGTTCAAGACCATCCAGGCCAAAGACCTGTGGCGCAAAATGCTCTCCATGCTGTTTGAAACCGGCCACCCATGGCTGACCTTCAAAGACCCGTGCAACCTGCGCAGCCCGCAGCAGCACGTC
>NZ_JBIUWN010000147.1:0-4025 GCF_044743485.1 Pseudomonas sp. NPDC087614
TCTGACGCCGGACCCGGTGAAGTTGGTGGGTGGGTTGAATCAGTATCGGTATGTGCCGAATCCGACGGGGTGGGTGGATCCGTTGGGGTTGAGCTGCACTCCCTGTCCCGGATCGGGTGTTGCTGATGGCCCCTACAGTGAAATTGTTCCGGGAGGAGGATTAGAGGCCCATGAGTCTCGAGGTGGACATGCTATTGAAAGACATGTCAATAGATCGGAGGCTCAACTGAGAGCTAGACTAATAGCTGAACCGCATATACCTATTGTATCAACATTTCTTAATAGGACAGAGGCTGAAGCTGCACTCTCGAATGTTATGAGGAGTAATAAGATAAAAATTGATGACTTTCTAGCAGGTAACGCAAATAAACTTGTGATTAATGAGCGGGTGTCTGCTCCTGCTGGCGTGGGTATTGTGAGACAGAGCGGAAGGCTGGAACAGCTATTTAGTATCAGATTAGTGCTACGGCGAGATGCAACCTCGCCTCTTGGTTACTTTATTTTGACGGGTTTTGTAAATGACAATTGAAAATTTTCCTAACCTATTCCAGTTTCTCGGGGCCTATTTTCATGAGGACTGGATGTGTGAGTTTGACTTGGCAGATGACGTTATTAGATCGTTCCTAGCAGACTCAGAAGGTTGCGTAGTGGGGGAATTGGTAAAGGAAATTGATGCCTTGTTGGCGATGAAGATGAAAGAAAATGAAATTCGAGATTTTTTGCTGAAGGAAATTGGATGTTGTTACTGTTATTGGCATGAGTGGCAAGATGGAAATACGTGGTTGAAGCACATTTCTGTAGTTACCAGAGAAGCTCCGCACAGTAATATTTAAGTTTTCTTGGATAAGCCTCCATCATTTTTGATCAACAGAAATATTGATTTATGCGTTGCCCCAATGGCTACGACTCCGCGCCGCCAATTGATGCAGCAAAACATGAGGGAAATTTTTATATTCTTGACGGCCATCATCGCGCAGCAACTGCGCGTCAAACTGCCACGAATGCAACCATTAAACTAATAAAATATATCAAAGAACATTATAGAAGTTTAAACAGCATTAAATAAGTGTTAGATTCAGCAAATAATGTCGACCCAGACAGATTGGAGTACCGCAGAAGAAGATGAATGGCCAAAATAAAAATCTGAAAAATACAATAACCGATACCCTCTCAAACATTAAAGTTGGCACGCTGCTGCTTGAAAAGAAATTTGGCACTCCAAATATTATCAGCTTATGGCGTACAAACCAAATAAAACGATGCTGAGAAGTCACTGAAGGCGTTGAATATGAACTACATGGTACTGGATATATTATCCATTTCATCTCTACAGAATCAGTGAGTTCCGACTATCGCGCTGATGGTAGAACTGACAAAATTGATGCTTGGCGCCTATACAATTTCTCCAGCAAAAGGCCATTGAAATATAAAAACACTGCAACGAAAAAAATATCAAAATTCGAAAAATATATAAATCTAAAAAATCAAACTTAAGCAGCCTTTATGTGCTGATCGACTCCAAAGCTAACGATTAAGTAAATATAACTTCAAGGGGCCTTAGAGCTCAGGCCCCAAAGATCCAGACTCACACTGTCAGAGCATCACCAGAAAAATGGTCACTGCTCATCCTCCATATCCGAATCATCCGAATCATCCAACGGCACCGTCGCATCATCCATCAGCGACCCCGGATCCTCATTCCCCGGATCATTGATATACGGCAGCCCACTCGGGCCTTTCTCTTCCTTGCCTTCAGTTTCGGGAGTCATGGCAAACCTCATGAATTCGGGGGAGTCTATGATGTTCGAAAAGCCCCAGGGCCAATCGTTCCAAAGACTGACCAACAGAAACGAGAAACCCGGCACACGGCCGGGTTTGTGTTGAATCGTCAATCAATGATGTCGGTTTTTATGTTTGTTCTTATGTTTATGACCACCACCGGAATGAGACTTCCCACCATCGTCACCCAGATTATTGCCGACCGCACCACCCGCCGCGCCACCCAATCCTGCACCGATGGTTGACCCCGTGGAACCACCCAGGCTGTTACCGATCACCGAGCCGCCGGCTGCGCCGAGGCCTCCGCCAATGGCGGCTTCCGTACGATTGCGTTTATTCGCCCCGACGGCACTGCCCGCCGCGCCGCCAACGCCCGCCCCCACAGCCGCGCCTGTACTCCCGCCGAGTTGCCCGCCGACCACGTTGCCCAACGCACCACCCAGCCCGCCCCCTACAGCCGCCGTACCGTCGCCGGCAGCCATTACGCCTTGCGAAACCAGCAATCCGAAAAACAGTGCAGATAATGACAGTCGCATATGAACCTCACAGTTCCCGAATCGGGATAATCCGCCCCAAAGAGGGCCTATGTGAGATTGGAGCCGCCTGCGGAACAAACGTTCACCAACGAAAAAGCCCGATGGAGTGCACCGGGCGTTTAGGTGGAACAGGATTAAACCTATTTCAGGACGAAGACTGACGATCAGTCTCAGTGACGCTTGTGACCTTTCGACAGATTGCTGCCCACCGCACCGCCAGCCGCCCCGCCAAGACCTGCACCGATGGTCGCACCGTTCCTGCCACCGAGGCTGTTGCCGATGATCGAACCGCCGGCCGCACCGACACCACCGCCAATGGCTGCTTTGGTCCGGCTGCCTTTACGCGCCGCCATTGCACTGCCTGCGGCGCCTGCCACGCCAGCACCAATCGCTGCACCATTGCTGCCGCCCATTTTCTGGCCGACCACATTACCCAGCGCGCCACCCAGGCCACCGCCGAGCGCAGCTGTGCCATCTCCAGCAGCCATCGCATTTTGAGCGACCAGAAGCCCAAGAACCAGAGCAGGCAGTGTTAAACGCATGACAAAAACCTCAAAAAACGCGATGAAAAAATTGGCCGGCATTCAATGCTGTCGGCACGCATTCGGCGCCGATTGGACAGCGATTTCGCAAAAGGTTTTATCGCAGGCAAAAAAAAGCCCGCTGGGGAGACGGGCTGGAGACTTGCTTTCTAACGGATGGCTTCACCCTACTTTGATAGACGTGAAAAGTTTGTGAAAGCATTGCCAAGCCACCCGTCATCTGTAGGAAATTTCCAGCCTACTCGTCAGACGCAAAAAACCCCGCTTGTTGGCGGGGTCGCTCGCTGCAGACTATTTTCGGGCTCGAGTCGCGACCCTGGGCAGGAACTTCGCCTTCGGCCCTTTGGGTGCCTTGGACTTGATCTTGCCGATCTGAACCGGATCCTCGCCAAAGCCAGCCTGATAATCGGTCTGGCCGCATCGTACGCAATTGTTCAATGGAAACTCAGCACCATCGTCTTCGATATACGGATCAGTCATACCTTCGCCCCTGAGAAATGGGTCGACACCAGCAAAGCGCTTTTGCCTGAAAAAATATCGACCTCCAAGACTTTTGAGACTAGCTGGTCATTCCTGGACTTGCGGTTCAGATCGACCCATGCCCGACGAGCGGCCTACACCCGCTGACAACAACTTGAACACGGTGACAGCGAAATCTATCGGCCACCGAGTTTGTGCCGATAATCAGCGCAACTTGACCGCTGTCCCTGTTGCGAACACCACAACCATACCGCCCTTGCCCGCTGGCATGCTGATCTCGAAGTCCACTCCAACCAAAGCATCCGCCTGCAAGGCACGCGCTCGTTCCTTGATCTCGTCAGTTGCCTGGATACGCGCCTCTTTCAACGCGCGCTCCAGGGTCTGGGAGCGCCCACCAAAAAAATCCCTCATCCCCGCGAACATGTCGCGAATCACGTTTACGCCCTGCACGGATTCGGCACTAACGACATCCAGATAAGCCGTTATCTGACGCCCCTCAATTGAGGGCGTGGTGGTGATAATCATCCGATCAATCCTTGTCATACTTGAAAAAAAGCGATTATCAACTGAGTCGAGCTTGAGCGCTTGATCTGTTGATCTGTTGATCTGTTGATCTGTTGATCTGTTGATCTGTTGATCTGTTGATCTGTTGATCTGTTGATCTGTTGATCTGTTGATCTGTTGATCT
>NZ_JBIUWN010000147.1:4124-4671 GCF_044743485.1 Pseudomonas sp. NPDC087614
TGTTGATCATCACGCCTAATGCTAGGTCACGAGAAAAGTCGCTTGGATCATAACCCCTGCCTTTGCTGCCTCAGAGATCTACAAAGCCGAGAACAAACCTAAAGAAGCCGGGCGCCAAGGCACTATCCTAGGTGGTGGGGCCGCTGGTGGCGCGTTGGCTGGACAGAGCATCTCGATGCTATGCGGCCACGCGCTTTCAACTTTGCGCAGGTACTGATCAATCATCTCTTTAGCGGTGGCGCCCTTGCGGCTCGCCCGCTCGATTGCACCAGGCTCATCGAGTTCCGACTTACGCGCCCACGCCTGCGCAGCCTGTTTCCGGGCGAAGGTCTGGCTCTCTTGGTAGACTTGCACCCCATCACGTTTGATGCGGATCTGAGCGGTGTAGCTCACAGACCCATCCGCCAGTTTTCTTGCCCTCATAGCTGCCATATCAAAAGTGGTACGCGTCGGTCGGCGTTTTTCAAGGTTGTTGTCGCGTCGCCGTCTAACTATGCCGCTCTTTTCTCGGTCTGCTGCTGCCGATCCGGGTTCAACATCACAGTGC
>NZ_JBIUWN010000148.1:0-4547 GCF_044743485.1 Pseudomonas sp. NPDC087614
CGCAGGGTGGCGGGTGCCAGCGGCTTGGGCCGGTCGAAAATGCTTTTGCTCGGGATGTTCCAGTCGATGCACTCGGCGGCGGTGCGCCACTTCTTCTGGCCCTTGGCCGGGTTCTTCGCGTGGGTTGGCTCAGGCCACACAATCGGCTGGCCGTCGCAACGGGCGATCATGAACAGTCGCTCGCGGCTGGTCGGTGCACCGAAGTCGCAGGCCTTGATGACCCGCCATTCAACGGCGTAGCCCAGGCGTTGCAGTTCGGCGACGAACACTGCCCAAGTCTGCCCGCGGCGCTTGGGGTCAGGCACCAGGAACTGCTGGTGAACCGGGACGACTTCGCCAGGCTCCGCAATGGCGCCGCCCAACTTCATCACCCGGCCGGTCGACTTGCAGCGCTTGGCGATCAGAGGCCCCCACTGGAGGATCTGCTTCACGTTCTCCAAGCTGATGACGCGCGGCTTCTTCTTGCCGGCCCACTTCAGGCCGATCCACGACAGGTTGCGGATCTCGCGCTTGCGTGGCTGGCCGCCGGCGGCCTGGCTGTGGTGAGTGCAGTCCGGCGACATGTGGAACCAGCCCACGGCCTTGCCGCCGCATTCCGTATCTGGATCGCCCTCGAACACGTCAGTGGTGTAGTGCACGGCGCCCGGGTGATTCACGGTGTGCATGCTGATCGCCTGCGGGCTGTGGTTCTTCGCGACATTCACCGCGCGGCCCAGTCCCATCTCCAGCCCGGTACCGGCGCCGCCACCACCACAGAAGAAATCGACAACGATCTCATCATCCTGAGTGCTGAAGCCGAGTCCGTATTGAGTTTTGAAATCGAAGGGATGTTTCTTCTGTTGTGCGGACATAGGGGGTCCTCGCCGGCTGGCGTGATGGGCTAGATGAAAGTGACAATTTGGGATAGCTTCTGCGTTCACAAATCAGGAGCGTTATCAGATGGATATTGAAGAAAGCGGATTTGAAGACTTCGTTCAGCAGGTAATCGACGGCGATCACCTGGAGGGCGCTTCAAAGGGAATAGCTCAGAAGGTTGTTAGTGAAGGTTTAGAGTCGTTGTCGCCGAAACAGCGTTTTGTTTTTGATCGTGACGTAATGGCTGAATATCATCGCGAAAACTGCGAGACGTGCAGCAGCCCGATTCCCTGGTCAGAGGTCTACGACGCATACGACAATGGTGGGAATTGCTCTTACTGTGAGTACAAGCTTGGAAAGCTAGATAACGAGTAATCAGCGCAATAGGTGAGGGTGGGGCTGACGCGTCATGGCCGGGATACACCCCCCTAAATAAACTTGAAGAGATAAATCATGGAAGTTTTCAAACAAAGTTTGATGGATACCTATCATGCCGAAGGAGTCGAATTCGACTGGCCGTGTAACGTCCGTATTGACGAAGATATGGTCGTCATTGAGTACTTAGATGATCAGGAACCGATCATCTATCGAGGTAGCTCTTCAGGTCCTGGTCATTACCGGCTGCAAAAGGATGGCGGCCGTGGCGACGCCACCCTGCATCGTTTTCCAGGTGGAAAAATCCTCGAAGGATTCTGGATTGAAGACGTCCAGCAGGGTATGTGGCGAATTCGACTCGAAAACTAAAGTGCCATTTCTACCTGCGCTTCACGCTGCCAGATCGGCGCACTGTTATGCGCTTCGATCCGGTCAGCGATTACGTTGGCACGCTGTCCGGCGGTGGGCGGGGCATACATGCCGAATCGGCTTATGCTGCCGCCGTTCACGGTGGCGTTCGTTGAGTCGGCTGAGGCAAGGGGCAGCGACTGAAAGATCTCCGGGTTAAGCATCCGGAGTCCGTGAAGCTTGCACACTGGTCGCCCGTAGTCGTCACAAATTGCATCCATCGCCGCACCTATGCGTTTCCACCATGGCCTTGTACCCGGGCTTGACCATTGACCGGAGCTGCCGATAGCCACGGTTTGCCAACCAGCGGCCAAGCGCTCTAGCCGTTCAAGCGATTCGTGAATGTGCCAGACCGGCACGCCGCGCAACTCATCTGGCCAGGCTGATAGAAGCGCATCATTCGCCGCCTCATCCCCGTCGATCACGTCCGGAATCAGTGCCCAATCAAAGCCAGGGTGCCGGTGCCACTGCTCAACCCAGCGCGTATACCCGTCGACATCCAGCTTGTCGCCTTTGGTCCAGGCCGAAAACGCGCCATTGTCAAAAACGAATGATTGGCAAACATCAGCGACGATGCCCATATCGTCCTGGCGCGGGAAGGGCACCAGGGCGTGGCGACCAGCAAGAAAGCGAGCGCCGTCTTGCCGAGTGCCGCCGACTGGCGTGCCGTGGTACGCAATCATCCGCTGAGTCTCACTGTTTCGATCTCGATACCCTGGTGAGTGGCGATGATTGTTTGATCTCCGCTCAAGATTTCAGCCAGGCGGTCAGCAATCTGTTCGTGCCAGCCTTTCTTGATCAGCGCGGTTGCCGTCTTGATGTGTTCGACGTGAATCATTACAAGCGACCGAATTTCCAGCCGGTAGATGATCAGTTCACCGTCGGACGGGCAGACGGCTGCGAATGTGTGCCGATAGATGTTCATAGGGGATCCTCGCCGGCTGGCGTGATTCGTTGAAGTGGGGTATGTATCTCTGAACTCACATTGGCAGGAGGCCGACATGAGACTGCAAAGCGATATCGATGCATTGGCTGCGATTGAAGAAGACGCCCGAGCAATGCTGAAACGGATAGGGCTGCCGGACGACGCAGTGAAGCTTGAGGTGGTCGTGTTCCTGCGCGAGGTGATCGACCTGTCCAGCTACATGGAGTCGGCGCATCGAGTCGTTGAGCCGCCGAATTTCGTCTGAGGTGGCACATTGCCCGCCGTTGCGGTATTTGTGTTCGGCCCGGCATGGGGCCGGATCAAAACTTTGATGCGAGGATCACGAAGATGGCATTGCCGAAATACGCTGCGGGTCGCTCGAAGGAAGAGCTTGTGCGCATAGCCTGCGAGGCCTGCGCGACGAATAGGTACGGCCTTCTAAACAAGCCATACGCGGCAACCATCAATGTGGGAATTGATCCTGAGATATTTGTTACCTGCCTGAAGTGCGGACATAAGCAATTCGATGCTGAAAACTGGAACGATATCTGAAGCGTTCAGCGCAATAGGTGAGGGCGGGTCACTCGCACAATCCGTAGGCTGAGCTGCAAGCCGTCGCATCGGTGGCAATCATCAAGTCATACTGGATTCCGCCTCGGGCTGTCTTCGACCATTCGACGGCCTGGCGGATACTGGCAATCGCCATGACCTCCAGCGCAGTCATGTCGGCGATTGAGCCTTTGGGGTGCTTGGCGTTTGATCCAGCGAAAAACGTGGCCGCACCGCGCTTGCTGGCCTGTTGCACTGTTCGCTCCCACAGGTCGATCCGGTCAATTACCTCAGGGAATCGCAGGGCAATTTCTCGCAGCTCATCCTTGCGGCAGTTGATGCACGGCATACAGCCAACCCGGCCCATGCCCTGGGAGTAGAGAGGATTTGGCTCAATACCCATGTACCGATGCGCCTCGAACACGTCCGGGATGTCCCACTTCAAGATCGGGCGGTAATTGAACAGCCCGCCGCCGACCTCGTCGCACTCAGGCAGGTACCGGCGGTTCAACGACTCATCGGCCCGAACGCCCTGCCAACTAATCAGCATATCGCCTCGGCCCATCAATGGCATCACCACCTGTTCAAGCATCGGGTCACGCTTCAGCTCCATGGTGCAGAACTGGGCCT
The DNA here is from genome assembly GCF_044743485.1 of Pseudomonas sp. NPDC087614. Taxonomy (NCBI): domain Bacteria; kingdom Pseudomonadati; phylum Pseudomonadota; class Gammaproteobacteria; order Pseudomonadales; family Pseudomonadaceae; genus Pseudomonas; species Pseudomonas sp. NPDC087614. The sequence goes on from NZ_JBIUWN010000148.1 coordinate 3,743, forward strand.
TGCGGCTGGGAAAGCGCCCCTTCCAAATGCAAAGGTCTAGGAATGGGTTTCCAGTTGGCTGCAATACCTCTAAAGCAGCCAGAACAATCTGTTCGTCGATGCCTTGCTCGCGCCACTTGGTTTCGATGAATTTGCGCTTTCCGGCGATCTGGCGAGAAAAATCTGCTTTTACTCGAGTAATCGGAACACCTGTTGCCCGCTCCAAATAATCAAGGTACTGGTATGTCTGTTCGTGCTCGTTGCCGGTGTCGGCGAAGACGGCCTGAAGGTTTTCTGTCTCCAGGGCGATCGCCACCAGAAGCGTAGCGGTCGAGTCTTTCCCGCCGCTTACGCTGACGATGTTCTGGACAGGCATGGATTTTCTCCAGTCAGGCGCCGCCCTCCGTGATCGGATGCGCAGCATGGGTAGGGGTTATTCGTCGTGGTTGATGCGAAGGGCTTCGCGGTCGTGGGCGAGTTTCAATTTCCGCGACACGTTTTCTGGAATGACGTATTCGTGTCGCGGCGGGGTGAGCATGGGAAGGGCGCCGCCCTGGCCAAGGCCGTGCAGGTGGTGAATCATCAGAGTGATCGCCTCGCCCTGTTCCTCGATGCCGCTCCAGGCCATCAGCTCAGCAAGGGCTTGGCGCGTACCGGGCAGGCAGTGCAACCGAATCTCCTCTTCGCCGCGGCTCTTCCTCTTCGCCGCGGCTTTCTCTGAACGTTCCGCGTTGCTCTTGGCCATGGCCTACCTCTTCAATTCCGCTGGCCGGCAAGTCCAGCCAGGTCAGTAACTTTAAGCTTCAACAGTCCGTGATCCGTCTCG
>NZ_JBIUWN010000149.1:0-4430 GCF_044743485.1 Pseudomonas sp. NPDC087614
GGAGGCGAATTCTACAGCGTTACACGCTGCTGTCAACACCTCTTTTTCAACTTCTTTCTGGCTTCGATGAACTGAAGCAACTTGCTGCCGAAAACTTCATAACTCATTGAATTTCAAGGAGTTTTCCGTTTCGACTGCGCCGGAAGTGGGGCGAATTATAGGCTTCCAGAATCTGCCGTCAACCATTAATTTCGCTTTTCTTTCAGAATCTGCTTTCTAGCCAATAAACGCGGGACTCGACGAGCAACAGGAGGAACGCGCAGCAACAGAAGCAGAGCACCTATAAAAGCATAGACAGCCCACTCCTTGAGATCAGCCCGCACGATCCACAGCATATGCAGCAATCCAAGCCCAAGTATCACGTATACCAGTCGATGTAACTTCTTCCATCGAACACCCAAAAGGCGTTGACTGTAGCGATTGGAAGTCACCGCCAAAGCCAACAATCCGAGGAACCCCAGTGTCCCGACAATAATGTACGGACGTTTACGCAGTTCTACCCCTAGCTGGGACCAATCAAAACCCAGAATAAATGCCATGTAACTGCATAGATGTAGAACCACATAGGCAAAACACCAAAGCCCCAACTGCCGACGAACTGCGATCCACCCCGCCCATCCGGTCAGCTTCTGCAAAGGCGTCATGCTCAAGGTGATCAGCAACAACACCAACGTACCAAGCCCTAACAGATCAACCAGCACCTTGCCGGGATCAGGACCAAGCAATTGCGCAAAAGCCTGATAGAACCAAAGCAAGGGCCAAACCGCCGCCGCCATGAAAACGCCTATACGCCAGAACGGGAATCGCATCAGTAGTTCTTCCGCAAATCGAGCCCTGTATATAAAGAAGCGACTTCATCCGCGTAGCCGTTGAACATCTGCGTATCGCGCACGTTCGGCTTGAACAGGCTATTGGGCAAGCGCCGCTCCCGAGCTTGCGTCCAACGCGGGTGATCAACCGTCGGGTTCACGTTCGCATAAAATCCGTACTCATCGGCGGCAATACTTTGCCAGGTCGTCTTCGGCTGCTCACTGACCAGACTAATACGCACGATGGATTTAACACTCTTGAACCCATACTTCCATGGCACTACCAAGCGCAGTGGAGCACCGTTTTGATTGGGCAACTCACGGCCATACATGCCAACCGCCAGAATAGCCAAAGGATTCATCGCCTCATCCAGACGCAAGCCTTCTACATAAGGCCAGTCGATCAGGGCAAAACCAGAGCGCTGTCCGGGCATGCTCTTGGGATCCTGTAGAGTCTCAAAGCGGATGTACTTGGCATTGGAGGTCGGCTCGACCTGTTTGAGCAACGCCGAAACAGGGAAACCAATCCATGGAATGACCATCGACCAGGCCTCAACACAGCGCAGACGATAAATGCGCTCCTCCAACTGATACGGCTTCATGAAGTCTTCGAGCGCGTAACGTCCGGGCTTACCTACCTCCCCGTCAACGACCACACTCCACGGCTCGGTTTTCAGCGAGCCGGCATTTGCAGCCGGATCCCCCTTGTCGGTACCAAACTCATAGAAGTTGTTGTAATGGGTCGCGTCTTTATAAGGCGTAATCGCCTCACCCTTGACGTTGACCGCTCCCCATTTAGTAGAAGGAAGCTTTTCGGCAAACCAGGCAGGCGCTTTACCCGCCTCGACATCCGCATAGCGAGCGGCATCGTCGGCACTCGCCCAGCGCGGCAGGCTACTGACGGCGATACCGGCAGCAGTGGCACCAAGCAATTGGCGGCGAGAGAGGTAAATGGATTCAGGCGTGACATCCGACTCATGGCAGTCAGACGTTTGAGGGACTTTGATCAGCATGGCAACTCCGCAGCTTTGGAGGACAGATGCACCCATAGACTGCGGAGTATGCGGGAAATTACATCACTCGGCCTTTTTGTGCCGACGGAGATGCAACAGGTATTGCACAGGGCCGGACGCCGCATAAGCGAGGAAAACCAGCAGCAGAATGCGCGGTGGATCGCTGAAGACCACGGCAAACACCAGCACCACCGCGAGAATCGCCACGAAAGGCACGCGCCCTTTCAAGTCCAGCTCCTTGAAGCTGTTGTACTTGATATTGCTGACCATCAGCATGCCAGCAGCCGCCACCATCAACGCGACCAGAAACGACATTTTCGAGCCCTGAATGCCGTAATCACTGAACGCCCAGACAATGCCCGCTACCACGCCAGCGGCTGCCGGGCTGGCCAGACCGATGAAATAGCGTTTATCCGCAGTACCGACCTGGGTGTTGAAGCGCGCCAGACGCAAGGCCGCGCCCGCCACATAGATGAAGGCGACCATCCAGCCGACTTTGCCCATGTCGCCCAGCGCCCAACCGAACGCCAGCAAGGCCGGCGCAACCCCGAACGCGACCATGTCCGACAGCGAGTCGTACTCGGCACCGAACGCACTTTGCGTATTGGTCATGCGCGCGACGCGACCGTCCAGGCCGTCGAGCACCATGGCGACGAAAATGGCGATCGCTGCAAAGGCGAAATACTTGCTCGCGTTCACTGAGTCGCCGGCGCTCAACGCAGCCTGGGCGCTCATCGAATTGATGATGGAATAAAAACCTGCGAACAGGTTTGCAGTGGTGAACAGGTTCGGCAGCAGATAGATACCACGATGCCGGACTTTACGACCTTCTGCGTCGTGCCCTTCTTCGATGTGCTCATCGATGGGCAGCATGCTTTCGGCGTCAGAAGCCTTGTTCGGCTCTTCGGGACGTTCGCTCATGGACATTACCTTGCAACGGTTTGGAAAAAATCGACTGTGTCTGTGACGACGGTTCGGCCACAAACGATGCAGCTTTATACCAGAACCACCGCCTCAAACGAAAAAACGCGGCCGAGGCCGCGTTTTTCGTACAAGAGACGAGGACTTAGTTTTTGGCTTTGTCGACGATCTTGTTGGCACCGATCCACGGCATCATGGAGCGCAGTTGCTCGCCGATGATTTCGATACCGTGAGCGGCGTTGTTACGACGCTTGGCGGTCATCGAAGGGTAGCCGGTTGCACCTTCGCTGATGAACATTTTGGCGTATTCGCCGTCCTGAATACGTTTCAGGGCGTTGCGCATGGCCTGACGGGATTCGGCGTTGATCACTTCAGGACCCGTCACGTACTCGCCGTACTCAGCGTTGTTGGAGATCGAGTAGTTCATGTTGGCGATACCGCCTTCGTACATGAGGTCAACGATCAGTTTCAGTTCGTGCAGGCACTCGAAGTAAGCCATTTCCGGCGCATAGCCAGCTTCAACCAGCGTTTCGAAACCGGCTTTCACCAGCTCAACGGTACCGCCGCACAGAACGGCTTGTTCGCCGAACAGGTCGGTTTCAGTCTCGTCCTTGAAGGTGGTTTCGATGATGCCGGTACGACCGCCACCCACACCAGCCGCGTAGGACAGCGCTACGTTTTTGGCGTTGCCCGAAGCGTCCTGGTAGATCGCGATCAGGTCAGGGATACCGCCGCCTTTCACGAATTCGGAACGTACGGTGTGGCCTGGAGCTTTCGGCGCGATCATGATCACGTCGAGGTCGGCACGCGGAACAACCTGGTTGTAGTGGATCGCGAAACCGTGAGAGAAGGCCAGAGTGGCGCCTTTCTTGATGTTCGGTTCGATTTCGTTTTTGTACAGGGAGGACTGGAACTCGTCCGGGGTCAGGATCATGACCAGATCGGCAGAAGCCACAGCGGAAGCAACGTCGGTCACTTTCAGGCCGTGGGCTTCGGCTTTGGCAACGGTAGCCGAACCTTTACGCAGACCAACGGTAACGTCGACACCGGAGTCTTTCAGGTTGCACGCTTGGGCGTGGCCCTGGGAACCGTAACCGATGATGGCAACTTTCTTGCCCTGGATGATCGACAGGTCACAGTCTTTATCGTAGAAAACTTTCATGAATTTCCCCTATATATCCAGGCCGTTCAGGCCATTCGCTAATTTGGTTTAAATGCTGAGTACTTTGTCGCCACGAGCGATGCCGGTCACGCCGCTACGGACGGTTTCCAGAATCGATGCGGTGCCGATGGACTGAATGAAGCTGTCGAGCTTGTCGCTGGTACCGGTCAATTGAACGGTATACACGCTCGCGCTGACATCGACGATCTGTCCACGGTAGATATCGGTAGTGCGTTTGATCTCGGCGCGCTGAGCGCCAGTGGCCTTGACCTTGACCAGCATCAGTTCGCGCTCGATGTGAGCACTTTCCGACAGGTCCACCAGCTTGACCACTTCGATCAGCTTGTTCAGGTTTTTGGTGATCTGCTCGATGATTTCATCGTGGCCAACCGTGGTCAGCGTCAGACGCGACAGTGTCGGGTCTTCGGTTGGGGCCACGGTCAGGCTTTCGATGTTGTAGTTGCGCTGCGAGAACAGGCCGACTACGCGAGACAAAGCACCGGCAACGTTTTCCAGAAGCAAGGA
>NZ_JBIUWN010000150.1:0-4240 GCF_044743485.1 Pseudomonas sp. NPDC087614
TGACTTGGCCGTCGCGGCACACCAGGCACGCGGCGACGATGTCGTCTTCGAGGTTGATTTCAAACTCCCCTTCCTTGGTGAAGACCAGCTTCAGGAAGTCCAGCAGGTTGCGCGCGTACAAGGCTGACGCATCGGCGGCGACAGCGCCGGCCAGGTTGGTCGGGCCGCAGATGATCACGCCGTTCTCGACGACTATCTGGTCGGCAGCCGTCAGAGGGCAGTTGCCACCTTGGGCAGCGGCAAGGTCGATCACCACGGAGCCGGGCTTCATCTGTGCGACGGTTTCGGCGCTGAGCAAGGTCGGCGCTTTGCGGCCGGGAATCAGGGCGGTGGTAATGACAATGTCGGCCTGCTTGGCGCGTTCGTGCACGGCCAGGGCCTGGCGTTGCATCCAACTGGTCGGCATTGGGCGGGCGTAGCCGCCGACACCGACGGCGCATTCGCGCTCTTCATCGGTCTCGTAAGGCACGTCGACAAACTTGGCGCCGAGGGATTCGATCTGCTCCTTAACGGCCGGGCGTACGTCAGACGCTTCGATCACTGCACCGAGGCGTTTCGCGGTGGCGATGGCTTGCAGGCCTGCAACGCCGGCGCCGAGGATCAGCACGCGTGCGGCCTTCACGGTGCCTGCGGCGGTCATCAGCATCGGCATGAAGCGCGGATAGTGATGAGCGGCGAGCAGCACAGCTTTATAGCCGGCGATGTTGGCCTGGGAAGACAGCACGTCTAGGCTCTGGGCCCGCGAGGTGCGCGGCGCGGCTTCGAGTGCGAAGGCGGTGATGCCGCGCTCGGCAAGCTTGGCGATAGTTTCGTTGCTGAACGGATTGAGCATGCCCACCAACACGGTGCCGCTTTTGATCAGCGCAAGTTCGCTGTCGCTGGGCGCAACCACCTTGAGAATAAGCTCCGCGCCAAACGCATCGCTGGCACTGCCAATGGTTGCGCCTGCCGTTTCATAGGCACTGTCGGGGACGCTGGCGTTAATGCCTGCTCCGCTTTGTACAGTGACCTTATGGCCCTGGCCGATCAGCTTCTTGATGGTTTCCGGGGTGGCAGCCACCCGCGTTTCACCCGTCAGACTTTCGAGAGGAATACCGATTTTCACGTATATCTCCATACCAAGATAAAGAACGCACCATGCGACTGGATGAACAGCCACCGCGTAGATATCTTCTGGTTTAGGTGAACGGGACTAGAGAGGGGGCAGAGGCCTGGCTAGGCAAATATTTTCGAGGGCTTGCGGGGGCAGCTCGATCGAGCTTTCGTGCGAAATGCTGAGGTAATGCAACGCTGGCTCAGCGTTCCATAAAGCACAATACACAGTGGAGGACTTTACTAATGTCGTGAGTAAGCAGCGAGCGGTGTGAGACGTCATCTGTAGACACCTTGTACGGCGCAGTTGGAGCGCTCTAGGTTCTCTCTGAAACGCATGAAAAGACGATCCACTCACAGGAGTTGTGTGGAGTGCTGAACCGAGTCCGTTGTCTCGAAAGTGAGACAATCTTTAGCTAAAGAGGATCAGAAACGGCACATCTCTCATACGATCTATTATTTTTATACGCCATGATGATGCACCACTGATATGCTAGCATGCAAGCACGCCATTAAGAAAAATTTGCGGCCGTCCTCCTCAGCTATCTGATCCAAGCCATTAGGGCGAAGGCATCCACCTCTATTTTGATCGCGCAACGTCAAGCCTTAAAGGGCAGATTACATTGCCCTACCGAGCCTCCACCGTTGGTTACCCTCGGAGAAGCCGATCGACATTAAATCTGTACCCCTCATTTCCTGCGATTTTCGCAGCAAAACGACCAAGCTCAATCAGCCGTACGTTCACGGCCGCTAGGTATAAAAGACCGTGGCCAAGCGCGCTCCTGCAACTGAGCCATAAGCTGCTGAGCTTACGCTTGCGTATATCGCCGCGACGCAATAGCCCACGCGGCACAGAACAATCACAGCCCCACGAGCAGCCATTGCGCTGTTGCCCCGAGAAGCAGGTAATACGGTATTTAACAGTAGAAAAAAGCTCGAAGGTGCCCCTGCTATCAGGAGCTCCTTCAACTCCATGAGCCTAAGCAGCTCGACTACGCAGCTTATTAAAAAACTCATGCGAACATTAGGCATCCAGCCAGACATTCTCAGCGAACATACAACCCCAGTACTCCGGTTCTTCTGAAACCAAAGTATGTCGTAGCATTGTGATATGTTGCCGGGATGCTTCTGATGGCTCTTGTAAAGCCTGCAGTTGACTGAAGCTAGCAACCTGCGCCTACGAACACGCTTGAGCTTAAGGCGCATGCTGATTCAGCACGACTAGACTCCGATTGAATCCTTAAGCTTTAACAAGTTTCGAAGCAAGCTTGGCGACGTATTCGCCTTGATGACGAGCGATTTCCAGCTCGCGTGTATCAGGCTGGCGCGAGCCGTCGCCGCCGGCAATGGTAGAAGCACCGTAAGGAGTGCCACCGCCAACTTGCGACACATCGAACAGCGCAGGCGTGCTGTAGCCCAAGGGAACGATGATCATGCCGTGGTGAGCCAGAGTCGTCCAAGTGGACGTGATAGTCATTTCCTCGCCACCACCGGTACCGGTGGAAGTGAAGACGCTGGCAATTTTGCCAACCAGAGCACCTTTGGCCCACAGACCGCCTGTCTGATCCAGGAAAGTGCGCATCTGTCCGGACATGTTGCCGAAACGGGTCGGGGTGCCGAAGATGATCGCATCATAGTCGCTCAACTCGGATGGACTAGCCACCTGAGCTTGCTGATCGACTTTCCCGTAAGCAGCTTTGAACGCTTCCGGATCCATGGTTTCCGGCACACGCTTGATAGTGACCTCAACGCCGGACACTCCTCGCGCTCCTTCGGCGACTTGTTGGGCCATGGTCTCAATATGACCGTACATGGAGTGATATAGTACCAGTACCTTTGCCATCTTTACTTCCTCTTGGTTTGGAACGGGGGAATTACCGCCAACAGTCTTGGCGAATAAATTGCTGAGCCAACCCATGCTGGAACCTCTGTCATAGATCTGATCGTGTATGACCTGATTTCGACGGTGGCCCGTCTTATGCGACGTCCACCATCACGATTTCACTGAGTTCAAGAGCGTTGAACTCCAGCAAATTTTCATCTCTTACGGCCGCGCCATCACCCACCTTCAAGGTTTTACCATTCAACTTGATGCTGCCTTGGGCCACGACCAGATACGCTTTGCGATGGTGTTCGATTGCGTAATGGGTGCTCTGGCCTTCTTGCAGTGTCGCCGCCACAAGACGTGCATTACAGCGGATAGGCAACGCATCCTCATCCCCTTCCATTCCGCTGGCCAAGGTGACAAAACGCCCTGCGGAGGCACCGCTGGGAAACGGACGGGTACCCCAGGATGGCGGCATACCGGTTTGGTCTGGCTGGATCCAGATCTGGAAAGTCTTGGTGATACCCGCCTCGAGGTTGTATTCGCTATGGGCGATACCAGTGCCGGCGCTCATGACCTGGACGTCACCAGCAACCGTTCTCCCCTTGTTACCCAGGTTGTCCTGATGAGTGATCGCCCCTTGGCTAACGTAGGTGATGATTTCCATGTCTTTGTGGGGATGAGAAGGAAACCCTGAGTTGGGAGCAATTATGTTGTCGTTCCAGACAAGCAGGCGCCCCCAGTTCATACGATCCGGATCGTAGTAGTTCGCGAACGAAAAGTGATGTTTCGCGTTCAGCCAACCGTGATGATCGCTACCAAGTTGTTCAAATGGGCGCAGCTCAATCATGTCTGTTTTCCAAATTAAGGTAGGAATTGACAGACATCATCCATTCAACAACGCATCGAAAAAAGCGCAAATTACTGCCCAATGCGTACAGTATTTTAGATAGTTGATGGGATCAGCAGTTCACTACCCATGCCATGCAGCTAGGCAACAGCTGAGACAGGCAGCCATCACATTGCTGACAAGCTGTATCTGCCAGACACTTGCCGTTAATCACGGACTGGCTCAGTCCCTGAGCCCATGACCCACGGGATCGAAATCTACTTTTTAGATCGATTTGAGCGAAAAATTTCGCTTTTCCAGGTAGGGTTTTATGAAGATAATTTCATCTACAAATATTAAGATTAAAGGTAAGTGGGTATGGCAAAACTTCCAGGCTATACCGGCGTTTTTCAAGGTTGTTGTCGCGTCGCCGTCTAACTATGCCGCTCTTTTCTCGGTCTGCTGCTGCCGATCCGGGTTCAACATCACAGTGC
>NZ_JBIUWN010000151.1:0-4219 GCF_044743485.1 Pseudomonas sp. NPDC087614
TCCAGCTTGGCGACGTAGAGGTCGATCACACGAACGAGGTGATCCTCGGGGATCAGTTCCTCCAGCGAGGCCGGGAACACGCTGGTCTGGCTGCGAGACTCTCCTTGGATGTAGGCCATAACGAAAAATGCTCCGTATCTTTCGATACGGAGCATTTTCATTGAACGCTGCGCAGATTGCTAGGTTTTCACACAGTCTGCGAAGGTCGCCTTTTTCAGTCAGACAAGCGTGATCAGAATTCGTGATCAGCGCTGTCCGGGTTCAGGTCGGTGATGCCCAGCTTGCCGGCTGCGGCTTCGATCGAACCGGTCTGCTTGACCAGCGAGGCGATGGCGTCGCGCACGATCTGGTTGCCAGCGGTATTACCGGCGGCGATCAGTTGGTCGTAGTGCTCACCCTTGTTGGCGTGGTCGACCATGACCTGGATCTTGGCTTCGGTCGCAGCCAGATCGGCTTTCAACGCGGTGTCGGCAGCCGGGTCAGCCTTGGCCACCAGCGACGACAGGCTGGCGCCGGTCATTTTGGTGCCGTCAACACGGGTGTACTCGCCCAGGTAAACGTTACGAACGCCTTTGGCATCGTAGAAGTGCGAGTTGTGGGTGTTGTCGCTGAAGCAATCCTGTTCGTCTTCAGGGGAGTTGGCTTCCAGGGACACCTTCATGCGCTCGCCCGCCAGTTCGCCCAGGGACAGGCTGCCCATACCGAAGAGCATTTTGCGCAGGCCGTTTTCGCCGGGTTCGGCTTCCAGGGTGGCGCGGTAGTTGTCAGCCACGTTCGGCTTCCAGTTACCGACCATTTCTTCCAGGTCGCTGACCAGCAGTTGGGTCACGGACTTGAGGTAGGCACGACGACGATCGTTGTGACCGCCGGTAGCGCCAGCGCCTTCCAGGTAGTCGGAAGCCGGGCGGTTGCCCGCGCCAGGACCGGTACCGTTCAGGTCCTGGCCCCACAGCAGGAATTCGATGGCGTGGTAGCCGGTGGCAACGTTGGCCTCGGAACCGCCCAGCTCGTTCAGGCTGGCGAGTTTTTCCGGGGTGATGTCTTTCACGTCGACCTTGTCTTCGCCGACCTGCACTTCGGTGTTGGCGATGATGTTGGCGCTGGCGCCCGGATTACCCAGTGCGTGTTCGTAGGATTTGTCGACGTAGTCGATCAGACCCTCGTCCAGTGGCCAGGCGTTAACCTGACCTTCCCAGTCGTCGATGATGGTGTTGCCGAAGCGGAACACTTCACTCTGCAGATACGGAACGCGCGCGGCGACCCAGGCAGCCTTGGCGGCATTCAGGGTGTCGGCGTTCGGCTTGGCAAGGAACGCATCGACGGCGGTTTGCAGGGTTTTCGCGGTGGATTCGGCATCGCTGTAAACGGCGAAGACCATGTCGGCGTAATGCGCGACCACAGCCTTGGCGGCGGCGTCGTCGATTTTAGCGGCGGCGGCAGGAGCAGTGGTGCTGGCGGCTGGAGTCGGCGTGGTCGGGGCGGCGGGCTTGTCTTTGCCTTCGCCGCAACCGGCGAGGGAAATGGCGATGGCCAGCAGACTGGCGGTAGCCAGAGGCATACGAATCATGGCGAACATCCTGCTTCGATAGTTGAGTGGACTCGCGCTGGGAGCGCAAAACTGCGACATAATGCAAATCTTTCGCATTATCTGTAAAGGGATGTGCCTGGAAATATTTCTTATTCGTGTATTGAGATCAAACGATCGCAGCCTCTTGGCACTCGGCAGCTCTTGCAGGCGAATGGGATTCACGAGAGCTGCCGAAGACTGCGATCTTTTAAAGGATGGCCGCGTTGCTGCGTTGCGCCTGCTTGAGGTAGGCGCTCAACTCGCGCGCCGGTAGCGGTTTGCTGTAGTGGTAGCCCTGACCTTCGTGACAGCCTTCGGAAATGATGTACGACTCCTGCTCGGCGGTTTCCACGCCTTCGGCAATCACCTGCATGCCCAGGCTCTTGCCCAGTTGAATGATCGCGCGAACGATGGTCGCATCGTCATCGTCATCCAGCAGGTCCTGGACGAAGCTCTTGTCGATCTTGATCTTGTCCAGCGGCAGACTTTTCAGATAACTGAGCGATGAATAACCAGTGCCGAAGTCGTCGATGGCAATCAGCGCGCCGGAGCGGCGCAGGCTCAGCAAATGCTGGGCGGCGGTGCTGATGTCTTCCATCAGGCCGGTTTCGGTGACTTCCAGCTCCAGACTGCGCGGTGGCAAGCGGTACATCTGCAGCAGATTGTTAACCACTCGCGGCAATTCGGCGTGGTGCAGTTGCACGGTGGACAGGTTGACCGCCATGCGCAGGTCGACAAAGCCCTGATCGTGCCATTCGCGCAATTGCTTGCAGGCCTGATCGAGCACCCATTCTCCGATGGCGATGATCGTACCGTTCTGTTCGGCCAGCGGAATGAACAGGTCGGGCGGGACCAGACCGTGTTCAGGGTGTTGCCAGCGAATCAGCGCCTCGACGCCAACCACACGGTGATCGCGGTAGCTGATCTGCGGTTGATAGACGAGGTAGAACTGATCGCGCAGCAAGGCATCGCGCAGGTCTTTTTCCAGTTCGCGACGGCGACGCATCTCACTGTCGACGCTGGCGATGTAGAACTGATAACGATTGCGCGAGCGGGTCTTGGCCAGGGTCATGGTCTGTTCGGCCTTCTGCAACAGCTTTTCGGTGCTGTCGCCGTCCTCCGGGAACAGGGTGATGCCGATGGTCGCACGCAGGCGGATTTCCTGGTCGTCGAGGGCGAACGGCGCCTCCAGATCATCAAGAATGCTTTGTGCCAGCTCCGCCGCTTCATAAGGCTGTTCGATATCGGCCTGCACCAGGGCGAACTGGTCGCCACCCAAACGGGCGAGGGCACCGAGGCGGCCGCTGTGGGCGCGCAAGCGATCAGCCAACGCCAGCAACAACTGATCGCCGGTCTGGTAGCTGAACTGTTCGTTGATACCTTTGAAATCATCCAGCCCCACGCACAACACCGCGACGCGGCGTTGCAGTTTGCCGGCGTCGACGAGGATCTTGTCCAGTTGCTGCTGCAGTTGCTGACGGTTTGGCAGACCGGTGAGGAAATCGTATTGGGCCATGCGCAGCAGGCTGTTCTCGGCTTCGTGGCGCAGGTGGGTATTGCGTTCGATGGATTCGAGCAACTGGTTGGCGGTGTTGATCCAGACTCCCAGTTCGTTTTTCTCGTGGCCCTTGAGTTGCGGAATCTTGTGTTCGCTGGGGCGATCGGGGTTGATTTCGGTCAGATGCTCGATGATCCGCGACAGCGGTTTGGTCAGCAGCCAGTGATAGACCAGATAAAGCACCAGGCCCATGGCCAGGGCACGCAATACACCGGAAATGAAAATGATCACCGAACTGACGATAAAACTCTCGCCATAGGTCGCGGTGTCGAGGGTGATGCTCAAGTCGCCGTAGTACTCGCTGTAGGGACCGCGACCCACCAGTTGCGTGGTGAAGGTGCGCTCCTGACCCAGAATCAGGTCGGTCAGCCAGCGGCTGTTGGAATGCTGCAACTCACGGGATTTTTGCGCGAGCATCGCTTCATTGGGATGGCCGATGGAGGCCTGGCGCACGGCGTCGTCCTGGAACAGGCCTTCGATCACCTGCATGCCCATCTCCCGATCCAGGCTGTACACAGCCTGAGTGGAGGGGTCGCGGAACATGTCGAGGATCCGTTCGGCGTCACCGACAACGGCCTGGCGTGTTTTATAGGCATCGAAAACAATTTGCGCGCAGCTCAAGACCACGCCCACGATCAATGCCGACAGGAGCACGACCCGGAGCAACTTCACCGACAAGCTGTTCTTGAGTTCCAGCTTCAAAGGGTTATTCCTTGTTCCGTGCGGGTAGCGTCAAGTTGCCGTGAGTATTGGCAATCCGGTGTTGGCAGTCAAAGGGACAATCAGGCCCAGAAAAATTTGCCCAGGGCCTGGGCCGACAGGCTGCTGACTAGAGTATTAGTCCTATTTGTACTGTGTCGGTAGTTTTGGCCCTCAACTTGAGCGTTGCGGGACATTTTTTCCTTTTTTGATGTTAGCCCTCTGTGCAAGGTCGGCAAGTGGCGGCAGCCCGCATTAAATGTGAGAAAAGCGCTATCTCCTGCCTGAATCAAAGGCATAAAAATGTATGGTCAGCCCATCTCCTGCAACCTCATGGGCTGTTTTCGGTAAAGCTGGCTTGCGCTAATGTATCCGGGCTCATTGTGAGCGTTGCT
>NZ_JBIUWN010000152.1:0-4185 GCF_044743485.1 Pseudomonas sp. NPDC087614
CAGAGGCCACCGATTTTAAAGCTGGTTGCCGTGTACCGATCGGGTGTAATCGAGGGCCACGTTGAAGTCTTCAGCTTGCCTTGGATTCAGGAAGCAACGGTGAAGATCGATAGTGATCATCAAGCCATCACCACTGCGTTCAGCGTAAATGCCCCGCGACTGGCAGAGGTCAATGGATTGAGCCACGAGCTTGTCGGTTATCCGTTGGCGATCAGGATTGCTATCGCGTAGGTCCAGGTAAAAATTGCTTTGCATCCGACCACTTTCGCTCGAGAGACGATTGATCGTGGTATCGATACAAGTATCGAGCTGTTTCATTGTTATAGACATATCGAGGTCCTATATGGTTTTAATTTGCCGATAATGGACTCTTATTTATCCTTATTCAATGGTTATTTTCAAAATAAGATGAGCTATGCCATCATGCGGTGTAAGAAATTGGCGGCGCTGGGAAGCATTGCCGCCTCGATGCAGCATTGCTACCGCGAGCGCGAGACGCACAATGCAGACCAAGAGCGCACACCTGACAATCAGCACCTAGTCGCCAAAAGCACGGACGAGGCGATGGGCAGACTGCGGGCTTTGTTGCCGGAGAAACGGCGCAAAGACGCGGTGCTGGCCGTCGAATACGTGATGACGGCCAGCCCTGAATGGTTCGTTCAAGCGACACCAGAACAGGAAAAGGCGTTCTTCCAGCGATCCTTGCAGTGGTTGGCCGATAAGTACGGTGCCGACCGCATCGTCACGGCCAGCATCCACCGCGACGAAGCCACACCGCACCTATCCGCTTTCGTAGTGCCGCTGACCCAGGACAAACGCCTGAGCGCCAAGGAGTTCATTGGCAGTCGGGACAAGATGCGTGCGGATCAGACCACCTATGCGGCCTGTGTGGCCAATTTGGGCCTTGAGCGCGGGATCGAGGGCAGCAAAGCCACCCATCAGACGATCCAGCAGCACTACGCGGCGGTTCAACGTGGGGTGGTACCCAAAGCCACAATCAGCCCGAACAGCGTGGAACCACGGGTATTGCGCAAAAGACTGTTCTCAAGCGACGTTGAGACACCAGAGGCGGTGGCGGAACGTCTGACTAAAGCGATTAACGAAGGATTCGCGAGCACCATCGCTGCGGCGTCCACAGCGCTTCAAGAGCGCCGTAGGGCCAAGGAAATGCAGGACACGGCCAACGACCTCAGAACGCGGTTAGAAACGTTTCAAGGGGCGTTCAAAGGGCTTTCCAAAGATCAAATGACCCAGGTGCTTGCGCTGGCGATGACGCTTCAGCAGGAAAATGCCAAAGCGAAGGAACAGAGCAAGTCGGTTAGCCGCGACAAGCCCCGGGTTGGTCGAGACCAAGGCCAGGGCCTATGACGATAAAATGAGAGGCATCGCCTCTCGCCCCTGTCAGAACAGGAGATAAATCCGGACACCCCAGTAGATGATTTGCATCACACCAGCAATGACCGCGAAAGCAACGCTAATAGTTATAGGATCCATTGAATGGCCCTCCACAGCAGATACAGCGGGTTAGTCGGACAGCTCCAAAATCGGAGCCATTACCGCCGTTCCTTTCTGTAGAGATAACCCGACCAGTGGTGCTTTGTCGGAGGCCATTAAGTGTTGACGAGCCCGTCACGCTGGCCTATAGTTCAATTGTCTAGTTTGAATATGTTATCTTTCGAGAGAAAAATGGCGTGTACAATTAAATCTTAACACGGAAAACGCATCCGTGTCAATAGGTTGCGGAATATATTCTTCGCGTCTCGTAGTATTTATACGTTCGAATTTCAAAAAACCGCCTTTTTGGCGGTTTTTTTTTAATCGCGGGTACGTTGGGGCTTGTGATCCGCAACCACCTGGACCGGAATGTTCGCGAGCTGGCGGTCGAGGATTGCCAGTTCCTCGGTTGCGCCATCAGCCTCGATGGCGACTCGAAGTTCAGCCGCGTAGGCTGGATCGGCCCGTAGAAGGTTGGCCATGGCCTCATCATGGGATCGGTCTGAATTGGTCATTAGTCCAGTGCCAAATCCTGCTGGTCAGGTGGCGAAAGCTCCTCATCCCCGACTAAAACGCGGTCATCACTTGAAATCACAGGCACGTGAGTCAGTTTGGTCCGGGCCTTCTCGTGATAATCGCTGTCTTGCTCCGATTCCGATGCAATGACCGTTGCCGAGAAAATCGCGTAGCGCCTTGCGTTGCGGGCTGACTGCCAAAATGCGCGCTCATTAACGCAATAGGCTGTGGCATTTCCGATCTTGATTGCATCCAGCCAGTTGTCGTCTTTCAGGTGTTTGATTGCCTTTGCGACTGACGTTCGGCTCAGATCGGTAACCTCGCAGAGCGTTTTGTAGGAGCACACCACGGCATTTGTCGATTTGCCCATGTGCTCGACCAAATAGAACAGGATCTGCATTGCCACGGGGTTCCTACGAGCTAGCTCCCGCATCTGTTTCATGTAGCTCCGGTTGAGCTGGACGAAGTTGTAATTCTCGACGCCTGAAACCTGTTTCTCAGCTTCTTCCATGGTGGTACTCATCAGTCTCGTTTCGTACTACTGGTTGTACACAAGCCGGTACTGGTTGTAAATCTTGAAGCACTGGTTGCACACCTGAGTACACTCCTGGGGTGTACTCACCAGTACACTCCTGGGGTGTACTCTGTTTTTTTAAAATCCTTTAAAATCAATAGCTTACATAACATCCCCTTCTATATCTCAATAGGGCGCTGCCCTAGGCGATGCCTTACCCGAAAAGCACGGCCTTCGGCCTTCGGGAAATGCCTGCCCTTTGGGCAGAGGCTTTTTTGACTTGCAGCGGGCCTTCGGCCCTTGCCCATAGGGGCTTTGCCCCTCTGGACTCCCCACTCTTGCCGCCGAGGGCTCGGGGGGCTGGGGGAAGAGCACCCCCAGCCCCCACTCACGGAGGCTGGGGTCGTTCCGTGGGCGTCAAGGCCAGGCCGCTTCGCGGTCGCTACGCGAGCCTTGACCCCCACTCCACTCAGTCGTCCCACTGGTCTCTCACTTGTTCCCAGATCTCCCGGAGTACTTCATGCATTACCGCCTTGAGCAACAACTGCCCCACCACTTTGAAAATTTGTCGCATGGTCGGTCTCCTGTGTAATGACCGATGCTGATTAGATTGTCACGACACCCGTGCCAGAAGCCTCGACCGTATCCGGACCTAGATTTTAATCTGCTGGATGGAGTGCTCTTCGGGGTGGGTTTGCATGGTTTGCGGTCATGGTAAGGACAGCAGCTCATTCAATCGGGCGCGTGTTTCCGAAAGCACCGCAAAACTGAGTGGAAGGGGGTCAAGGTTCGCGCAGCGACCGCGAAGCGGCCTCGACCTTGACGCCCTGGAGCGACCCCAACGCTCAGGGCTGGTGGTCAGGGGCGCTCTTTCCCTGACCGCCTGCCACGTGGCGAACGCGGGGAGTCCAGAGGGGCAGCGCCCCGCTGGGTAAGGGCGTAGCCCGCGCAGGCCTTTGGTACTTTTGGCCTTTGGTACTTTTGGCCTTTGGTACTTTTGGCCTTTGGCCCATTTGGCCATAGGAGTTTATAGCTATTTATAGGTATGCATTGCTATTCAGTTAAACGCGTAGCTATAATCGCCAGATCTTAACTCCTGAAAGGAATTTCCAAATGGCAACGCTGCTAATCAACATCGACGATGACCTACTGCAAGAGCTGCTTGCAGGTGCTTCTGCAGAAAACTCGGGCCTTGATGAACACATCGGGCAACTACTGCTTTCTGCATCTGGAGCAGCTCCAGGTGTGAAATCAAAGTCAGCAACAGACAGCAATATGTTGGCCGAGGCGATTAAGCGCGCATCGCAAAAAGGGAAGGATGCGCAGTTCCGTCTGCAAGAACTTTTTGATCCGACTGAATGGAGTTCAGTCTCTCCGACTTCGTTTGGC
Source organism: Pseudomonas sp. NPDC087614 (assembly GCF_044743485.1). Classification (NCBI taxonomy): domain Bacteria; kingdom Pseudomonadati; phylum Pseudomonadota; class Gammaproteobacteria; order Pseudomonadales; family Pseudomonadaceae; genus Pseudomonas; species Pseudomonas sp. NPDC087614. Next base: position 3,914 of record NZ_JBIUWN010000152.1, read on the forward strand.
CGCGTTTTCCGTAAGGAAGTGGAAGGCAAAAAAATCGCCGAACACATCGGCAAAGATGCTCAAAACAAAGCGATCTACAAGCGTAAATAACGAGATTCAAACGTGCCCGGCGTAGCCGGGCCGAACGATCTTTGCGAAGCAAAGTCTAGTGAGTACACTTCAAATGAAGTGGCCTGCCAGAGGCCACCGATTTTAAAGCTGGTTGCCGTGTACCGATCGGGTGTAATCGAGGGCCACGTTGAAGTCTTCAGCTTGCCTTGGATTCAGGAAGC
>NZ_JBIUWN010000153.1:0-4149 GCF_044743485.1 Pseudomonas sp. NPDC087614
GCGACTTGATAAAGCCTAGAGCTACACAGTCCCGCGGATGTGCATCTCCACCCTACACCTATCCCTGATAATTCGGGTGCTGCCGCGCGCAGAATCCGCAGCGGGTTGGCATTTACCGTGAACTCCGAAAGGGGAGGTCACGCATCATGGCTAATTTAGGCGATGTTTCCGAAGCGTTCGCTCGGGGTCATTCGCAGCTGACTGCACTTTGTGAACTGGCCGTGAATATCTGCCTGCCAGACGAGTAAAAACTCTGCTCGGCGGTGTAATTCAGGCCTCATGTCACCTGCGCTTGTTACAACTGCAAACTCCACCGTTACGTAGCGAAAGCCCCGTAGGACGGCCTCGCGTCCTGGTGAATTGCGTTGGTCAGGGCCGGTTTTTGACCGTGGTTCCGCTGCCCAGGCCGCTTTTGGCGGCGTTCGCGACTATAGCAGCAATGATTAAGTGCTTCAATTCCATAAAAATTGTTATCATCCGCGGCATGACAACTACTGCCCCTTCGACTCCAGGCGTTCAATTGCTTGAAGTCTCGCCGGAGTATGCCGGCCAACGAATCGACAACTTTCTCCTCGCCCGGCTCAAAGGCGTGCCCAAGACCTTGATTTACCGCATTTTGCGTAAAGGCGAAGTGCGCGTGAACAAGGGACGGATCAAGCCTGAATACAAACTGCAGGCCGGCGATATCGTGCGCGTGCCGCCGGTTCGCGTGCCGGAGCGTGATGAACCGGTGCCTTTGGCCCAGGGACTGTTGCAGCGTCTGGAAGCATCGATCGTCTACGAAGACAAGGCGCTGATCGTGATCAACAAGCCCGCCGGCATTGCGGTTCACGGTGGCAGCGGTCTGAATTTCGGCGTGATCGAAGCCTTTCGTCAGTTGCGTCCCGATACAAAGGAGCTGGAACTGGTCCATCGTCTCGATCGTGACACTTCCGGCTTGCTGATGATTGCCAAGAAACGCAGCATGCTGCGTCACTTGCACGAAAAATTGCGTGGCGATGGTGTCGACAAGCGCTACATGGCGCTGGTTCGTGGTAATTGGGCGACCTCGATCAAGCAGGTCAGTGCGCCATTGCTCAAGAGCAACCTGCGTTCCGGTGAGCGCATGGTTGAAGTCAACGACGAGGGCAAAGAAGCCCTGACTGTGTTCAAGGTGCTGCGCCGCTTCGGCGATTTCGCCACCATGGTCGAGGCCAAGCCTGTTACCGGTCGTACCCACCAGATTCGCGTCCACACCCTGCACGCCGGGCATTGCATTGCTGGCGACAGCAAGTACGGTGATGACGATTTCACCAAGGAAATCCGCGATCTGGGCGGCAAGCGCCTTTTTCTGCACGCTTACATGCTGACCGTGCCGCTGCCTGACGGTGGCAAGCTGACCTTGCAGGCCCCGGTCGATGAAATGTGGGCCAAGACTGTGGAGCGCCTGAGTGCCGCACCCTGATTACAAACTGCTGATTTTCGATTGGGACGGTACGCTGGCCGATTCCATTGGCCGGATTGTCGAGGCGATGCATTCCGCGTCCGGGCGGTCCGGTTTCGAGTTGCGCGATGACTTTGCCGTCAAGGGCATCATTGGCCTGGGTTTGCCCGAGGCGATTCGCACGTTGTACCCCGAGATCAGCGATACCGAAATGGTTGCGTTCCGCGAGTATTACGCAGATCACTACATCGCTGCAGAAGCCGTGCCTTCGCCGTTGTTCGAGGGTGTCGTCGAGTCGATGGCATCCTTTCGCGAGCAGGGTTATCACCTGGCAATCGCGACCGGCAAGAATCGTCGCGGACTGGATCGGGTGCTCAAGGCTAATGGCTGGGAAGAGTATTTCGACATTACCCGTGCTGCCGATGAAACTGCGAGTAAACCGCACCCTCTGATGCTGGAGCAGATTCTTGCTCATTGCGGTGTTCGTGCGGAGCAGGCGCTGATGGTGGGGGACTCGTCCTTCGATCTATTAATGGCGCGTAACGCGGGGATGGAGTCGGTGGCGGTCAGTTATGGCGCGCAATCGATTGAATCACTGCAGCAGTTCGAGCCGCGTCTGTCGATCGATCGTTTTTCCGAATTGCATGCCTGGCTGGGGCAGCGGGCCTAATACGTTTTTGCTGGGGTGAATGGCATGACCGACGAATGGAAGGCACCGGCCAAGGCAAGTGCCGACGGCGGTGACGAGAAAAGCTGGAAGCTGTTGGAAAAGACTCTGCTCGCCGGTGTGCAGGAGCAACGTCGCTCGCGGCGTTGGGGGATTTTCTTCAAGCTTCTGACGTTTGTTTATCTGTTTGTTGCGTTGATCCTGTTCACGCCGCTGATGGATATGGAAAAGAGCGCCGCTCGCGGCACGAACTACACCGCGCTGATCGATGTTACCGGCGTGATCGCCGATAAGGAATCGGCCAGTGCTGACAACATTGTCGGCGCCTTGCGCGCAGCGTTCGAAGACAAGAAAGTCAAGGGTGTCATCCTGCGTATCAACAGTCCTGGCGGTAGTCCGGTGCAGTCGGGGTATGTCTATGACGAGATCAAGCGTCTGCGCGGTCTGCACCCGGACACCAAGCTGTATGCGGTGATTTCCGATCTCGGTGCGTCCGGTGCCTATTACATTGCCAGTGCGGCGGATCAGATCTATGCCGATAAGGCGAGTCTGGTGGGTTCCATTGGTGTGACCGCTGCTGGATACGGTTTTGTTGGCACCATGGAGAAACTGGGTGTTGAGCGTCGCACCTACACCTCGGGCGAGCACAAGTCGTTCCTTGATCCGTTCCAGCCGCAGAAACCTGAAGAAACCGCGTTCTGGCAAAGTGTGCTGGATACCACGCACAAGCAGTTCATCAATAGCGTCAAGCAAGGGCGCGGCGATCGCCTGAAGGATAAAGAGCATCCGGAGCTATTCTCCGGGCTGGTCTGGTCGGGTGAGCAGGCGCTGCCATTGGGTTTGATCGATGGCTTGGGTAGCGCCAGTTCGGTGGCGCGTGACGTGATCGGTGAGAAAGAACTGGTTGACTTCACTGTTCAGGAATCGCCGTTCGATCGCTTCTCGAAGAAGCTTGGTGCAAGCGTTGCTGAGCAGTTGGCGATGTGGATGGGGTTCCACGGTCCTTCGTTGCGCTGAGTTGTTTTAAAGAGCAAAAGATCGCAGTCTGCGGCAGTTCCTGGGAGCTATCGAAGGCTGCGATCTTTTGCTTTAAGGGATCTGCATTCCCTCAGCCAGCAGCATGTCGATCAGGCGAATCAGTGGCAAACCGATCAGGCTGGTGGCGTCCGGGCCTTCGGTGGACTGGAACAGGCTCACGCCCAGGCCTTCGGCCTTGAAGCTGCCAGCGCAGTCGTAGGGTTGCTCGATGCGCAGGTAACGCTCGATGCGCGCCAGATCGAGTTGCCGCATATGTACGGTGAACGGCACGCAGTCGACCTGGCATTGGCCGGTCTGGCTGTTGAGCAGGGCGAGGCCGGTGAGGAAGGTCACGCTGGCACCACTGGCAGCCATCAGTTGCTCGCAGGCTTTCTCGAAGGTGTGCGGCTTGCCGATGATCTGCTCGCCGAGCACGGCGACTTGATCGGAACCGATAATCAGATGAGCGGGGTGGTTGTGGGCCAATGCTCGGGCTTTTTGTTCGGCGAGGCGTTTGACCAGTTCGATCGCCGGCTCGCCGGGGCGGTGGCTTTCGTCGATATCCGGCGAAATGCAGGTGAACGGCAAGTGCAGGCGGGCAAGTAATTCGCGGCGATAAGTCGAGCTTGAAGCGAGTAATAAAGGCAGCATTCGCGTCTCCTGAGGGAGGTGTGGATTCTAGCGCAGGCGTGCAAGTGACGGACAGGGCACAATTTCCTTTGACATGGGTGGGTGCATCCCTATAATGCTGCGCCTATGTTGAATGACCCGATTCCACCTCACGTTGACCCGCGCAAATTGGCTGATCGTGGCACCACCCTTCAAGGTGAACTGCTGCTGGCCGATTTGAAGAGACTCTGCGACCCGCTTTCCGACAATGTCGGTACGGTGCAGGCCAAATTCGTTTTTGAACGAGATGAACGTAAATCTGTGGTGGTCCACAGCTGTATCGACACCGAAGTCAAAATGGTTTGCCAGCGTTGTCTTGAGCTGGTCACCCTGGCGTTCCACAGCGCATGCAGTTAGGCGGTGGTGAAGGAGG
>NZ_JBIUWN010000154.1:0-3725 GCF_044743485.1 Pseudomonas sp. NPDC087614
TCATTTCCGGCCATACGAGTTGCGTTGCGATGAAGACACCGAGGCCCATGCGTTGGATCCTACAGACCACCGTCATGATGGCGAACTGGCGGACTACCTTATAGTTATAAGCAGTCGGACTGATTGCTGTGCTCATTCTAAGGTTCCACGGTTTAGGTGTTTTATTAGGATTAAAATCGGCCGCAAGTATGCAGAGAGCAAGGGGTCATTGCAACGCGCCATGACCTGGGTCAATGCTTTCCAACGCTGATTCTGCGGCCTTTCCATACGCCGCGTAAGGACAAAATTGGCCTCGGACAAAATGTCGCAGCAGACAAAAAAAGCGAGGGGTTCAGATCACTTGTAACGAGGTGTGTTAAAACTGCCGGTTAGGCTGATGAACGGCAATCGGCGCGACAGCCGGTATCTACCGGCCTTTGCGGCGCGTTTGTCAGCCGATTCATCGAACACATCGCTCAGGTCGACCTGGAACCAGCACGGGCCAGTCCGCATCGAGCAAGCGTAGACCCGAATCAGGGGAACCGAAAGGAGAGGGTATCAAGGGGTGCGACAATGCGTCGCAAAGGGGCGGGAAACTGCCGCACTGAGAAACGTGCGGCAGCGGTGTAGTCAATAACTACTGCTTATTGTCTTCAGTAATAAGTTTTTCTGTATTCAATTTGTGGCTGAGGCTGTACACATAAGCAGCCAGTAATTGCACTTTATCGTTACCCAGCAGCTCATTCTGCGCTGGCATATGACCTTGGCGACCATGGCGGATGGTCTGTTCGAGCTGGGTCAGGCTGGTGCCATAGATAAATCCGGCCGGGTGCGTCAGATTCGGCGCCCCCATGGCTTCAGTGCCGTGGCCGGTTGCCCCATGGCAGGCGACGCAAGTGGTGCTGAACGTTTGCTGTCCGGCTTGCAGGTCGGCCTTGCTGTCGGCGGGCAAAGGCAGGCCGGCCAGATCGTGGCGCACATACGCGGCAACGTTTTTCACACCCGCTTCACCGAGCACTTCGCCCCAGGCCGGCATCGCCGCCATCCGCCCACCCATGATGGTGGTCTTGATGGTGTCGGCGTCGCCGCCCCAGCGCCAGTCGCTGTCGGCCAGGTTGGGGAAGCCGAACGCGCCTTTGGCATCCGAGCCGTGGCAGACCGAGCAGTTGGAGGCGAACAGACGGCCACCCATTTTCAGCGCCTGTGGGTCTTTTGCCACTTCTTCCAGCGGCATGGCGGCGAACCTGGCGAAGATCGGTCCGAACCTGGCGTCAGCCTTGCTCATTTCCTTTTCCCACTCGTGCACGCCGGTCCAGCCGTCCTCGTAACCGGGCAGGATGCCTTTCCAGTTACCCAGGCCCGGATACAGGATCAGATAGCCCACGGAAAACACCAGCGTGCCGGCGAACAGCATGAACCACCACTGCGGCAGCGGGTTGTCGTACTCCTCGATGCCGACGAAGCTGTGGCCCATGGTCTGGTCGACGCTGCCCTTGGTCTCGCCCCGACGAGTGCCGATCAGCAGCCAGGTCAGGCCGATCAGGCTGCCGATGGTCAGTACGCAGATCCACGTACTCCAGAAGGTGGTCATGACCGGGTACTCCTTGGTTCAGATGCGGGGGTAGTGTCGGGTTGCGGCTCGTCGGCGAACGGCAGCAGACGTGCTTCGGCAAACTCCGGGGTGCGCTTGCGATTGAAAACCCACAAGGTCAGGCCGACGAAGGCGACGAACACCACGACCGTGCCGAGGCCACGTATGAGGCCTGTGCTCATTTCAATGACCATGGCTCACCTCTTGCTCTTGATTGCAGTGCCGAGCACTTGCAGGTAGGAGACGAGGGCGTCCATCTCGGTCTTGCCCTTGAGGCTGGCCACCGCGCCGCTGATATCGTCGTCGGTGTACGGCACGCCGAGGGTGCGCAGGGTCTTGAGCTTGGTTTCGGTGTGGCTGCTGTCGACCGCTTGCGTGACCAGCCACGGGTAAGCCGGCATTTTCGACTCAGGCACTACGTTGCGCGGGTTGTACAAGTGCGCGCGGTGCCAGTCATCCGAGTAACGCGCGCCGACCCGGGCCAGATCCGGACCGGTGCGTTTCGAGCCCCACAGGAACGGGTGATCCCACACGCTCTCACCGGCTACCGAGTAGTGCCCGTAGCGTTCGGTTTCGGCGCGGAACGGGCGGATCATCTGCGAGTGGCAACCGACACAACCGTTGGCGATATAGATATCGCGGCCTTCCAGTTCCAGCGCCGAACGTGGCTTCATGCCCTCGACCGGCTTGTTGGTCACGTCCTGGAAAAACAGCGGAACGATTTGGGTCAGGCCACCGACGCTGACGGCGATGACCATGAAGAAGGCCAGCAGGCCAATATTCTTCTCGACAGCTTCATGCTTCATCAGTGAGCTCCAACGACAGCGATCTGGGCGGCGGCTTCGGCTTCAGCCGGGTTCGAGGCGCGCACGGTGCGCCAGACGTTGTAAGCCATCAGGAACATGCCGCTGGCGAAGAATGCACCGCCCAGGGCACGGACGATGTAGCCAGGGTGGCTGGCTTGCAGCGCTTCAACGAACGAGTAGGTGAGGGTGCCGTCGTCGTTGATTGCCCGCCACATCAGGCCTTGAGTGATGCCGTTGACCCACATCGACGCGATGTACAGCACGGTACCAATGGTTGCGAGCCAGAAGTGCGCGTTGATCAGGCCGACACTGTGCATCTGCGCACGGCCGAACAGTTTCGGGATCATGTGGTAGATCGCACCGATCGAGATCATGGCCACCCAGCCCAGAGCGCCGGCGTGTACGTGGCCGATGGTCCAGTCGGTGTAGTGGGAGAGCGCGTTGACGGTCTTGATCGCCATCATCGGCCCTTCGAAGGTCGACATGCCGTAGAACGCCAGCGATACCACGAGGAAGCGCAGGATCGGGTCGGTGCGCAATTTATGCCAGGCGCCCGACAGAGTCATCATGCCGTTGATCATGCCGCCCCAGCTCGGTGCCAGCAGGATGATCGACATTGCCATGCCCAGCGACTGTGCCCAATCCGGCAGTGCGGTGTAGTGCAGGTGGTGCGGGCCGGCCCAGATGTACAGGGTGATCAGTGCCCAGAAGTGCACGATCGACAGGCGATAGGAGTAGATCGGACGTTCGGCCTGTTTAGGCACGAAGTAGTACATCATCCCCAGGAAGCCAGTGGTCAGGAAGAAACCCACGGCGTTGTGGCCGTACCACCACTGGATCATCGCGTCGGTCGCGCCGGAGTAGGCCGAGTAGGACTTGAAGAAGCTGACCGGCAGCGAGGCGTGGTTGACGATGTGCAGCATCGCGGTGACGACGATGAAGGCGCCGTAGAACCAGTTACCGACGTAGATGTGCTTGGTTTTGCGCTTGGTGATGGTGCCGAAGAACACCAGACCGTAGGTGACCCAGACAATGGCCAGGAGAATAGCCAGCGGCCATTCCAATTCCGCGTATTCCTTGGTGGTGGTGTAACCCAGCGGCAAGGTAATGATCGCGCCGACGATCACCGCTTGCCAGCCCCAGAAGGTGAAGGCGGCGAGGCTGTCGGAAATCAGTCGCGTCTGGCAGGTTCGCTGCACGACATAGTAGGAAGTGGCAAACAGTGCACATCCACCGAAGGCAAAAATCACCAGGTTTGTGTGCAACGGGCGCAGGCGTCCAAAGCTCGTCCACGGCAGACCGAAGTTCAATTCCGGCCAGACCTGTTGCGAGGCGATGAAGACACCGAG
>NZ_JBIUWN010000155.1:0-3697 GCF_044743485.1 Pseudomonas sp. NPDC087614
TGGCGGAATGTTCATCATGGCCGGCAACATCATCGTGCGTCAGCGCGGCACCCAATTCCACGCCGGTTACGGCGTTGGCATGGGTAAAGATCACACCCTCTTCGCCAAAATCGAAGGCGTGATCAAGTTTGAAGTAAAAGGCGCCTTCGGTCGTCGTTACGTGAGCGTAATCGCGGCCTAATCGCGAGATCGCTGGAAGAGCCCTGTCTTGCGACGGGGCTTTTTCGTTTGTGGGGTGAGTCTCTTGCAAAGCTGTTTGTATGGGCTGTCGGCGTGCGAAGCAGGTCGTGTTTTGGGGTCGCTGCGCTCATTTTTGCAAGAGTCTTATGTCTTGATTGTTTTTCGGCTCGTCCGTACGGCGAGAGGCGTTGGTTATGAAGTTTGTTGATGAAGTATCGATTCGCGTAAAGGCTGGTGATGGCGGTAATGGCGCCATGAGTTTCCGTCGGGAAAAGTTCATCGAGAACGGTGGTCCGAACGGTGGTGATGGTGGTGATGGTGGTTCCATCTACATGATGGCCGACGAAAACCTCAACACCCTGGTGGACTACCGTTACACCCGGCATTTCGATGCTGAGCGTGGCTCCAATGGTGGCAGCACCGACTGCACCGGCAAAAAGGGTGAAGACCTGATCCTGCGTGTTCCGGTCGGTACGACCGTGATCGACTCCGGGACTCAGGAGGTCATTGGTGACCTGACCAAGGCTGGCCAGAAGTTGATGGTCGTGCAGGGCGGTTGGCACGGTCTGGGCAATACCCGTTTCAAATCCAGTACCAACCGTGCGCCGCGCCAGACCACGCCGGGCAAGCCGGGCGAGCAGCGCGACCTGAAGCTGGAAATGAAAGTGTTGGCCGACGTAGGTCTGCTGGGCTTGCCGAATGCCGGTAAAAGTACCTTTATCCGTTCGGTTTCGGCCGCCAAGCCGAAGGTCGCCGATTACCCGTTCACCACGTTGGTCCCGAACCTGGGTGTGGTCAGCGTCGATCGCTGGAAGAGCTTCGTCATTGCCGACATCCCGGGCTTGATCGAAGGCGCTTCCGACGGTGCCGGCCTGGGGATTCGCTTCCTCAAGCACTTGGCGCGTACGCGTCTGTTGCTGCACCTCGTGGATATGGCGCCGCTGGATGACACCAGTGCGCCGGATGCGGCTGAGGTCATCGTCAATGAGCTGATCAAGTTCAGTCCGTCCCTGGCTGAGCGTGACCGTTGGTTGGTGCTGAACAAGTGCGACCAGATCCTTGAGGAGGAGCACGATGCTCGCGTCAAGGAGATCGTTGATCGTCTGGAGTGGACAGGTCCGGTCTACGTGATCTCGGCAATTGCCAAGATCGGTACGGAGCGTCTGTGCCACGACATCATGCGTTACATGGAAGATCGTGCCGATCGCCTTGCTGCCGACCCGGCTTACAAGGAAGAACTGGCTGATCTCGATCAGCGCATTGAAGACGAAGCCCGCGCGCAGTTGCAGGCGCTGGATGACAAGCGTGCCCTGCGTCGCAGTGGCGTGAAGTCGGTCCACGACATCGGCGACGATGATTGGGATGAAGAAGACGTGGATGACGAAGACGGTCCGGAAATCATTTACGTGCGTGACTGATTCGTTGCAGTAAACTTAAGCGCCGCTCAATCGAGCGGCGTTTTAGTATCTGGAAATCGATCGTTGGTCACCAATAGCCACGATTAACGTCACGGGCAGTGCCAGGTCGCGCTGTCCTCAAGCTAAGGTTGAAGATGATGCGGAGCAAGGTGACAGGTGCGCAGCGTTGGGTCGTGAAGATCGGCAGCGCTTTGCTGACAGCTGATGGCAAAGGGCTGGATCGCGCGGCAATGAGTGTCTGGGTCGAGCAGATGGTGGCCCTGCATGAGGCGGGTGTCGAGTTGGTGCTGGTGTCTTCCGGGGCGGTGGCGGCCGGCATGAGCCGTCTGGGCTGGACCGCACGACCCAGTGCGATGCACGAGCTTCAGGCTGCGGCGGCAATCGGTCAGATGGGCTTGGTGCAGGCTTGGGAATCAAGCTTTGCCGAGCATGGTCGGCACACCGCGCAGATTCTCCTGACTCACGACGACCTCTCTGACCGCAAGCGCTATCTGAATGCCCGCAGCACCTTGCGTGCGCTGGTCGAGCTGAAAGTCATTCCGGTGATCAACGAGAACGACACCGTGGTCACTGATGAAATCCGTTTTGGCGACAACGACACGCTGGCGGCGTTGGTGGCCAACCTGGTCGAGGCTGATCTGCTGGTGATCCTGACGGATCGCGATGGCATGTTCGATGCTGATCCGCGCAACAATCCCGATGCTCAGTTGATTTACGAGGCGCGTGCCGATGATCCGGGCCTGGATGCGGTGGCGGGTGGTACAGGTGGCGCGCTGGGGCGTGGTGGTATGCAAACCAAGCTGCGTGCGGCGCGTCTGGCGGCTCGTTCCGGCGCACACACCATCATCGTGGGTGGGCGTCTTGAGCGTGTGCTTGATCGCTTGAAGGCGGGTGAGCGTATCGGCACGTTGTTGTCGCCTGAGCGCGGCATGCTGGCGGCGCGTAAGCAGTGGTTGGCAGGGCACCTGCAAACCCGTGGTACGTTGGTGTTGGATGATGGTGCGGTGTCGGCGCTGTCCCGGGGTAACAAGAGTCTGTTGCCGGTGGGTGTGAAACTGGTGCAGGGGAGTTTCCGGCGCGGTGAAATGGTGGTTTGCGTGGCGCCGGATGGTCGTGAGATCGCTCGTGGCCTAGCCAACTACAGTGCGCTGGAGGCGCAAAAAATCATCGGTCAATCGTCGGATGCGATTGTCGGTTTGCTCGGTTACATGGCTGAACCTGAACTGGTTCACCGTGACAATCTGATTTTGGTGTAAGGAAAACTCATGCGCGTAGCAAAAGGATTGTTGGGCCTGTTGATGGTGCTGCCATTGCTGGCTTCGGCTGAAGAAATTGGTCAGGTGTCGACAGTGTTCAAGTTTGTCGGTCCGAACGACCGGATCGTGGTCGAGGCTTTCGATGATCCGAAAGTCGAGGGTGTGACCTGTTACCTCTCGCGCGCCAAGACGGGTGGCGTGAAGGGTGGCTTGGGGCTGGCTGAAGATCGTGCCGAGGCATCGATTGCTTGTCGTCAGGTCGGTTCGATCAAGTTCAAGGGCGAGCTTAAGGATGGCGAAGAGGTGTTCAAGGAGCGCACTTCGCTGGTATTCAAAACCATGCAAGTGGTGCGTTTCCTCGATAAGAAGCGCAATACGCTGGTGTACCTGGTCTATAGCGATCGCTTGATCGAGGGCAGTCCGCAGAATGCGGTGACGGCGATCCCGATTTTGCCGTGGATGCCGGCCGGGCAGTAAAAGCGTCAATCTAAATGTGGGGGCGGGCTTGCTCGCGAAGGTGTCGTGTCAGTTGCTGGGTATGTCAGCTGACAGATTGCATTCGCGAACAAGCCTGCTCCCACATTTTTTCTGCCTTTATCAAATTACAGGCAATAAAAAACCGACCCTAAGGTCGGCTTTTTAATGACTACGTCGATTAAGCAGCAGTTTTCAGTGCTTTGACGTGGCCATTCAGACGGCTCTTATGACGAGCAGCCTTGTTCTTGTGGATGATGCCTTTATCGGCCATACGGTCGATAACTGGCACAGCCAGAACGTATGCAGCTTGAGCTTTTTCAGCGTCTTTTGCGTCGATGGCTTTAACTACATTCTTGATGTAGGTAC
>NZ_JBIUWN010000156.1:0-3510 GCF_044743485.1 Pseudomonas sp. NPDC087614
ACTTTGACCTGCTCGTTGTCTTCAAGCGCGTGCCTGATTACCTCAAAAAACAGTTCTACCAATGCCTTGGCGTCCCGCTGGTACAGGCCCAGCTCTTCATACAGACGTTCCGCCATCTCAGCTTTCGTCAAAGCCCCCATACGTCACTTCCTTAACGTGGCGTTCAACCTTTGTTCGAGCGAGGTGAGGATATTTTGCGTCGTCGAATTCACCTCATCGTCATTAAGAGTGCGCGATGGATGCTGCCAGGTCAAGCCAACTGCGAGGCTTTTTCTATCAGGATCAATACCTTTACCCTGATATACGTCAAACAGCCTGAGATCTGTGAGCCATTCGCCTGCATTTTCACGAATTACGTCCAATACAGCGGAGGCTGCGACGTCTTTGTGTGCGATCAGTGCAAGGTCACGACGCACTTCAGGAAAGCGCGACAACTCGTGGAATTTCGGCATTTTACCGAGCGCCACTTCAGCCAGGATCAGCTCGAAAACGAAGACAGGGCGGTCGAGACCGAGAGCCTTCGACAATTCAGGGTGGATTGCGCCAATAAAGCCGACCTCACGCCCTTCGCGCTCAATGCGCGCGGTTTGACCTGGGTGCAGCGCCGGGTGTTTGCCCGGAACGAAGGTGAACGTATCCAGTGCACCAGCGAAGCCCAGCACAGCTTCCACGTCAGCTTTGACGTCGAAGAAATCAACCGTATCGCGACCTTGCGCCCAGCCTTCCGGCAGACGGCTACCGCAAACAACGCCCGACAGCATCGGCTCTTGCTTCAGACCTTCGAGCTGACCGACAAAACGCAAACCGCTTTCGAACAAACGCACACGGTCTTGCTGACGGTTCAGATTGTGCTGCAAGGCTTTAACCAGACCTGGCCACAACGACGAACGCATGGCGGCCATATCGTTGGAGATCGGATTGGCCAACAACAGCGGCTCGACGCCCGGATTAAACAGTTCGAACTGTTTCGGATCGATGAAGCTGTAGGTGATCGCTTCCTGATAACCACGAGCCACCAACAGACGGCGCAATTCAGGCAGATCGCTACGCGCTTCGGCCTTGGCTTGGGGCGCCAGACGCGCTTGCGGGTAACGCACCGGCAGACGGTTGTATCCATACAAACGAGCCAGCTCTTCGATCAGGTCGACCTCCAGGCTGATATCGAAGCGATGGCTTGGCACTTCAACGCGCCACTGCCCTGCTCCGTCGGCGGAAATACTCAGGCCCAGGCCGCTGAGCAGACGCTCGACCTGCGCCGAATCCATTTCCATGCCCAGCATTTGGGTGATGCGCTGCGCACGCAGAGTGATCGGGGCGATCGACGGCAAGTGCTGCTCGCTGACGGTCTCGATGATCGGGCCGGCTTCGCCACCAGTGATTTCCAGCAGCAGGCCAGTGGCGCGCTCCATGGCTTCACGGGCCAGTTGCCAGTCAACACCGCGCTCGTAGCGGTGCGAAGCATCGGTGTGCAGACCGTACGAACGGGCCTTGCCCGCGACAGCGATCTGATCAAAGAACGCACTCTCAAGGAACACATCTCGAGTGGTCGCGGATACACCGCTGTGCTCGCCACCCATCACACCGGCAATCGCCAGGGCGCGGGTATGGTCGGCAATCACCAGCGTATCGCCGCGCAGGCTGACTTCCTGACCGTCCAGCAGAACCAGCTTCTCGCCCTCTTCCGCCATGCGCACGCGGATGCCGCCATTGATTTGGGCGAGATCGAAGGCGTGCAGCGGCTGACCGAGTTCTAGCATCACGTAGTTAGTGATGTCGACGGCAGCATCAATGCTACGCACATCAGCGCGACGCAGACGCTCAACCATCCACAGCGGGGTTGGCTTGGACAGGTCAACGTTGCGGATGACACGGCCCAAGTAGCGCGGGCACGCGGCTGGTGCCAGCACCTCTACCGAACGCACTTCGTCGTGCACGGCAGGAATGGCCATGACCACCGGACGGGTGACCGGAGCCGCATACAGCGCGCCGACTTCACGGGCCAGACCGGCCAGCGACAGGCAGTCACCGCGGTTGGGGGTCAGGTCGACCTCGATGCTGGCGTCTTCCAGGTCCAGGTACACGCGAAAGTCTTCGCCCACCGGCGCATCGACCGGCAACTCCATCAGACCATCGTTGCCTTCACCGACTTGCAACTCGGCTTGCGAGCACAGCATGCCGTTGGACTCAACGCCCCGCAGCTTGGCCTTCTTGATCTTGAAATCGCCCGGCAGTTCTGCACCGATCATCGCGAACGGAATCTTCAGGCCCGGGCGCACGTTTGGCGCTCCGCACACGACCTGGAAGGTTTGCGCGCCATTGCTGACCTGGCACACACGCAGTTTGTCGGCATCAGGGTGCTGCTCGGTACTCAGCACCTCGCCCACTACCACGCCACTGAATACACCGGCGGCCGGGGTCACGCTATCGACCTCAAGACCGGCCATCGACAGACGGGCAACCAACTCGTCGCGATTTACCTGCGGGCTAACCCAGCCACGCAGCCATTGTTCACTGAATTTCATCCTGCTCTCCTAAGAATTCGTTACGACTAGCGAAATTGCGCGAGGAACCGCAAGTCGTTGTCGAAGAACAGACGCAAGTCGTTCACGCCGTAACGGAGCATGGCCAGACGCTCGACGCCCATGCCGAAGGCAAAGCCGGAGAACTCCTCTGGATCAATGCCGGACATTCGCAGCACGTTCGGGTGAACCATGCCGCAGCCCATCACTTCCAGCCAGCCAGTCTGCTTGCAGACACGGCAACCTTTACCGCTGCACATCACACATTCCATGTCGACTTCAGCGGATGGCTCGGTGAACGGGAAATAGGAAGGACGGAAACGTACGGCCAGTTCTTTCTCGAAGAAGACCCGCAGGAACTCTTCGATAGTGCCTTTGAGATCGGCAAAATTGATATCGCGATCAACCAGCAGGCCTTCGACCTGGTGGAACATCGGCGAGTGGGTGATATCGGAGTCGCTACGGTACACGCGGCCTGGGCAGACGATGCGGATCGGCGGCTGCTTGGATTCCATGGTGCGAACCTGTACCGGCGAGGTATGGGTGCGCAACAACATGTTGGCGTTGAAATAGAAGGTATCGTGCATCGACCGGGCCGGGTGATGGCCTGGGATGTTGAGCGCTTCAAAGTTGTGATAGTCGTCTTCGACTTCAGGGCCTTCGGCGATGCCGTAGCCGATACGCGTGAAGAACTGTTCGACACGCTCCAGAGTCCGAGTAACCGGGTGCAGGCCACCAGAGGTCTGACCGCGACCCGGCAACGTCACGTCAATGGATTCGGCAGACAGTTTGGCAGCCAGTTCAGCTTCTTCAAACAGAGCCATGCGCGCATTGAGAACGCCTGTGACACGTTCCTTGGCAACGTTGATCAGGGCGCCGACTTGCGGACGCTCTTCTGCCGGCAAATTCCCCAGGGTCATCATAACCAGAGTCAACACGCCCATTTAGCCAAGGTATTCAAACCGGAAATGATACACGGCATTGATATCTT
>NZ_JBIUWN010000157.1:0-3484 GCF_044743485.1 Pseudomonas sp. NPDC087614
ACCCTAATTCCTATTCATGCTCGGCTTTTCCCTGGCTCCCTCTACACCAATCCGACGGCGGGGCCCCCCACCCTCCTTGAAGCTGTGCAGTACGCGCAGCGGAACGTTGTACTTGCCGGCGAATTCCACCGCACGGATCTGCAACACCTTGGAGCCGAGGCTGGCCATTTCCAGCATCTCTTCAAAGGTGATCTTGTCCAGACGCTGAGCGACTGACACAACACGCGGGTCGGTGGTGTAAACACCATCAACGTCGGTGTAGATCTGGCATTCATCCGCCTTGAGCGCTGCAGCCAGTGCCACTCCCGTGGTATCGGAACCGCCGCGACCGAGGGTGGTGATGTTGCCGTGTTCGTCGACACCCTGAAAACCAGCGACAACCACCACGCGACCTGCTTTAAGATCACCACGAATTTTCTGGTCATCAATCTGCAGGATACGCGCTTTATTGTGTGCACTGTCCGTCAGGATCCGCACCTGATTACCGGTGTACGACACCGCCGGCACACCACGCTTGATCAGCGCCATGGCCAACAGGGCAATCGTCACTTGCTCACCAGTGGAAACGATCACGTCCAGTTCGCGCGGAACCGGTTGACCGTCGCCACTGATTTGCTTGGCCAGATCGATCAGACGGTTGGTTTCGCCGCTCATTGCAGACAGCACGACCACCAGGTCATCGCCGGCATCGCGGAATTTCTTAACCTTGTCGGCGACCTGCTCGATTCTCTCGACAGTGCCGACCGAGGTGCCTCCAAATTTCTGTACGATCAAAGCCATTTCAAAGCCGCCTCTGCCCATGAAGGGCGCCCAATAATCACTCAAACAGCCGCCGGCCCCGCCACTAGACTGCGGGCCCGGCGGGCCGCCTTATAAACCCTGCTCGACGAATGGAACGGTCAACGCCAGTGCGCCATCCAGCGCGCCGGCGTCGACACCGCCGCCCTGCGCCATGTCCGGACGACCACCGCCCTTCCCGCCCACTGCCGCAGCAGCCTGTTTCATCAAATCACCGGCTTTGAGTTGGCCAGTCAGGTCTTTGGTTACGCCTGCAACCAGAACGACCTTTTCCTCATGGACACTGCCGAGCAGGATCACTGCGCGGCCGAGTTTGTTTTTCAGTTGATCGACCAGCGCCAGCAGCGCCTTGCCATCCTGACCATCCAGGCGTGCAGCCAGAACCTTCACACCTTTGACATCCAGTGCCGAGGCCGACAGATCGTCGCCCGCAGCGCTGGCGGCCTTGGCCTGCAACTGCTCGAGTTGTTTCTCCAGCAGACGGTTGCGCTCCAGCACAGCCGACAGTTTGTCGATCAGGTTGTCGCGACTGCCCTTGACCAGGCTGGCCGCTTCCTTGAGTTGTTCTTCCGCGGCGTTCAAGTAAGCCAGTGCCGCAGCACCCGTGACGGCCTCGATACGACGCACGCCCGATGCCACACCGCCTTCGCTGATGATTTTCAGCAGGCCAATGTCCCCGGTACGGTTGGCGTGGATACCGCCGCACAGTTCGACGGAGAAGTCGCCGCCCATGCTCAGCACGCGCACGTTGTCGCCGTACTTCTCGCCAAACAGCGCCATGGCGCCTTTCTTCTTGGCGGTCTCGATGTCGGTTTCTTCGGTCTCAACGGCGGAGTTCTTGCGAATCTCGGCGTTGACAATGTCTTCCAGCGCTTTCAACTGTTCAGGCTTGATGGCTTCGAAGTGGCTAAAGTCGAAGCGCAGACGCTGACTGTCGACCAGCGAGCCTTTCTGTTGAACGTGATCGCCCAGCACCTTGCGCAGTGCTGCGTGCAGCAAGTGCGTGGCCGAGTGGTTCAGCGAAGTGGCGTGACGCACCTCGGCTTCGACATGGGTTTGCACCGGTGCGCCAACGATCAGGCTGCCCGAGGCCAGCACACCGTGGTGCAGGAAAGCACCGCCGGTTTTGGTGGTGTCGCGCACATCAAAACGGCTGCTACCCGCTTGCAGATAACCACAATCGCCGATCTGGCCGCCGGACTCAGCGTAGAACGGGGTCTGGTTCAGCACCACGACGCCCTCTTGGCCTTCACTCAAAACGTCGACGGACTGACCATCTTTGTACAGAGCCACAACTTTCGCCGAACCGCTGGTGTTGTGATAACCGGTGAACTCGGTATCCACATCAACCTTGACCAGGCTGTTGTAGTCCATACCGAAGGAGCTGGCGGAACGCGCACGCACGCGCTGGGCTTCCATCTCGCGCTCGAAACCTTCTTCGTCGATGGTCAGGCTGCGCTCGCGAGCGATGTCGCCAGTCAAATCCATCGGAAAACCGTAGGTGTCGTAAAGTTTGAACACTACATCGCCCGGCACCACGTCGCCTTTGAGGTCAGCCAGATCCTGCTCGAGGATTTTCAGACCTTGTTCCAGGGTCTTGGCGAACTGCTCTTCCTCGGCTTTCAACACGCGCTCGATGTGCGCCTGCTGGGATTTCAGCTCAGGGAAGGCTTCGCCCATCTCGGCCACGAGTGCGGCAACGATCTGGTAGAAGAAACTGCCCTTGGCGCCGAGTTTGTTGCCGTGACGGCAAGCACGACGAATGATCCGACGCAGCACATAACCGCGGCCTTCGTTGGACGGCAGCACGCCGTCGGCAATCAGAAAGCCGCAGGAGCGAATGTGGTCAGCCACGACTTTCAGGGATGCCTGATTGTCGTTGGTGCAACCGATGGCCTTGGCCGACGCGGCCAGCAGGCTTTGGAACAGGTCGATTTCATAGTTCGAGTGAACGTGCTGCAGCACGGCACTGATCCGCTCCAGGCCCATGCCGGTGTCGACCGAGGGCGCTGGCAGTGGGTGCAACACACCATCGGCGGTGCGGTTGAACTGCATGAACACGTTGTTCCAGATTTCGATGTAACGGTCGCCGTCTTCTTCAGGCGAGCCTGGTGGGCCGCCCCAGATGTCGGCGCCGTGATCGTAGAAAATCTCGGTGCAAGGACCGCAAGGGCCGGTATCGCCCATGGTCCAGAAGTTGTCCGAAGCATAAGGCGCGCCCTTGTTGTCGCCAATGCGCACCATGCGCTCGGCCGGAACGCCGATTTCCTTGGTCCAGATGTCGTACGCCTCGTCATCGCTGGCGTAGACGGTGACCCACAGTTTTTCCTTCGGCAGGTTCAGCCACTTGTCGGACGTCAGGAAGTTCCAGGCATAGGTGATCGCATCACGCTTGAAATAGTCACCAAAGCTGAAGTTACCCAGCATTTCGAAAAACGTGTGGTGACGGGCGGTATAACCGACGTTTTCCAGGTCGTTGTGCTTGCCGCCGGCGCGCACGCACTTCTGGCTGGAAACAGCGCGGGTGTACGCGCGCTTTTCCTGGCCCAGGAAGCAGTCCTTGAACTGGTTCATCCCCGCGTTAGTGAACAGCAGGGTTGGGTCGTTGCCCGGACTCATGGAGCTGGAGGCTACACGGGTGTGGCCTTGCTCGTCGAAGAAGCGAAGGAAGGCTTCTCGGATTTCT
>NZ_JBIUWN010000158.1:0-3464 GCF_044743485.1 Pseudomonas sp. NPDC087614
GCTTTACACCCCCAAAACCCCCCCCTCGGCGCCCCTTTTTGGGGCCTTCAAGGTACATTCGATGGTCTTCAGGGTCATTCGTCAGATCTCTTAAAGAGCCGGGACGCGTCTTTTACGCGTCCCTCAGTGATTTATTTGCCGCGAATACAGGGCCGGAAACAACCGGTCATTATTCGGAGGGCACGTATTCTACAACTTCCAGATCGAAACCGGATATCGCATTAAATTTCATCGGTGCGCTCATCAAGCGCATTTTGCGAACACCGAGGTCACGCAGGATCTGCGAACCGGCACCGACGATGCTGTAAGTGGTCGGTTTTTTCACCACAGCCTGATCGGCGGTCTCACGGATGTGCGCCAGCAGCACGTCACCGTCAAGCGGGTGACCGAGCAACAGCACCACACCGCTGCCGGCCTCGGCAACCGCCGCCATGGCCGCGCGCAGGCTCCAGCGGCCCGGCTGCTTGACCATCAGCAGGTCGCGCAGCGGGTCCATGTTGTGTACGCGAACCAGCGTTGGCTCTTCGGCGCAAACCGTGCCCAACGTCAGGGCCATGTGCACGTCGCCTTCCACCGAATCACGATAGGTCACCAGATTGAATTGGCCCAGTTCGCTGTCCAGTGGCTGCTCGGCAATCCGCTGAACGGTACGTTCGTGGATCATCCGGTAGTGAATCAGGTCGGCGATGGTGCCGATCTTGATGTTGTGCTCGGCGGCGAACGCTTCCAGTTCGGTGCGACGGGACATGGTGCCGTCGTCGTTCATCACTTCACAGATCACGCCGCTCGGCTCGAAACCGGCCATGCGCGCCAGGTCGCAAGCGGCTTCGGTGTGACCGGCGCGAGCCAGGGTGCCACCGGCCTGAGCCATCAGCGGGAAGATGTGGCCCGGGCTGACGATGTCTTCAGCCTTGGCGTCTTTGGCGGCAGCCGCTTGCACGGTGCGCGCACGGTCGGCGGCGGAGATGCCGGTGGTCACGCCTTCGGCGGCTTCGATCGACACGGTGAACTTGGTACCGAAGCCGGAACCATTGCGCGGCGCCATCAGCGGCAGCTTCAGCAGTTCGCAGCGCTCACGGCTCATCGGCATGCAGATCAGGCCACGGGCGTGCTTGGCCATGAAGTTGATGTGTTCGGCCTTGCAGCATTCGGCGGCCATGATCAGGTCGCCTTCATTCTCGCGGTCTTCGTCATCCATGAGGATGACCATCTTGCCTTGGCGGATGTCTTCAACCAGTTCTTCGATGCTATTGAGCGCCACAAGGCACCCCCTTCAGTCAGGATTTGAGGTAGCCGTTTTGGGCCAGAAAGCTTTCGGTAATCGTGCTGCCGGCCGTCGACTCTGCGGCCTTGTCACCCAACAGCAGACGTTCCAGATAACGCGCCAGCAAGTCGACTTCCAGGTTCACCCGGCGACCTGGCTTGTAAGACGCCATGATGGTTTCGCTCAGGGTGTGCGGAATGATCGTCAGCATGAACTCAGCGCCATCGACCGCGTTCACGGTCAGGCTGGTGCCGTCGACGGTGACCGAGCCTTTATGGGCGATGTACTTGGCCAGTTCCTTCGGCGCGCGGATACGAAATTCCACGGCGCGGGCATTGTCGCTGCGCGAAACGACTTCGCCGACACCGTCAACGTGACCGCTGACCAGGTGCCCGCCGAGGCGAGTGGTCGGGGTCAGGGCTTTTTCCAGATTGACCGGGCTGCCGCTTTTGAGGTCGTTCATGGCGGTGCAGTCGAGGGTTTCGCGGCTGACGTCGGCAGCAAAGCCGTCGCCCGGCAGCTCAACGGCGGTCAGGCAGACGCCGTTGACGGCGATGCTGTCGCCGAGCTTGACGTCGCTCAGGTCGAGCTTGCCGGTTTCAACATGCACCCGTACATCGCCGCCCTTTGGGGTCAGTGCACGGATGCTGCCGATGGATTCGATGATGCCGGTAAACATGGGGTTCTCCTTGAGAACGAAGCCAGCGCTAACGCGATGGCCGGGAATTATACGCTCGCCGAAAGCACAGGGATCGCAGTGACTCGCCAGTCATCGCCAACGGCGCGGATTTCAGTGATTTTCAGCTCGGGGGCGTCCGTCATAGAGGCCAGCGGCCAGTCCAGTAGCGGACGCGCCGTAGAACCAAGGAACTTGCCGGCGATGAAAATCACGAACTCATCGACCAGACCGAGCTGGGCAAAAGCACCGGCCAGACGCGGGCCGGCCTCGACCAATACGTCGTTGACGCCACGGTTGGCCAGTTCGACCAGCAGTTGATGCAGATCGACCTGACCGTCATCACCCGGCACGATCAGGCATTCCGGGCCGTTGGCGTATTGCTCTTCGACCGCCATGCACGTGGCGACCAAGGCAGGGCCCGCCTTGAAAAACGGTGCATCCAGCGGCACGCGCAGGCGCCCGTCGATCAGCACCCGCAGCGGTGGACGGCTCATGGCCTGCGCCGTTTGCTCGGCATCCAGGCCCAGTTCGTCAGCACGCACGGTCAACCGCGCGCCGTCGGCCAGCACCGTGTCGGCACCGGTCAGCACCACGCTGGCCTGGGCGCGCAACCGCTGCACCGCCGAACGTGCCGCCGGGCCGGTGATCCACTGGCTCTCGCCGCTTTCCATCGCCGTGCGACCGTCCAGACTCATGGCCAGTTTGACCCGCACGAACGGCAAGCCGTGTTCCATGCGCTTCAGAAAACCTTGATTGAGCTGGCGTGCCTGGCCTTCCAGTACGCCGCTTGCGGTGACGATCCCGGCATCGGCCAGACGCTGCAAACCACGACCGGCCACTTGCGGGTTCGGATCACGCATCGCCGCGACCACCCGGCCAACGCCGGCATTCACCAGCGCATCGGCGCACGGCGGTGTACGGCCGTGGTGACTGCACGGCTCCAGCGTGACGTAGGCGGTAGCGCCCCGGGCCAGTTCACCGGCAGCGCGCAAGGCGTGGACTTCAGCGTGAGGTTCGCCTGCGCGTTCGTGCCAGCCTTCGCCGACAATCTGCCCGTCCCGCACGATCACGCAGCCAACCCGGGGGTTGGGGTGCGTGGTGTAGTGACCTTTGCGCGCCAGTTCCAGCGCACGGGCCATGAAGTGGGCGTCGAGGATGGCCTGCTCGGCGACGGTGGTCATTGTTTCACCGGTTCGCGGGCGAGGCGGTCGATCTCTTCGCGGAACTCGTTGAGGTCCTGGAAGCGTTTGTAGACCGAAGCGAAACGGATGTAGGCGACTTCATCAAGCTTTTGCAATTCGGCCATCACCAGTTCGCCGACCACGAGGGATTTGACCTCGCGCTCGCCGGTGGCGCGCAGTTTGTGCTTGATGTGGACCAGAGAGGATTCGAGGCGCTCGACGCTCACCGGACGTTTCTCCAGGGCGCGCTGCATGCCGGCGCGGAGTTTTTCTTCGTCGAACGGTTGGCGGCTGCCATCGGTTTTGATCAGGCGCGGCAACACCAGTTCGGCCGTCTCGA
>NZ_JBIUWN010000159.1:0-3427 GCF_044743485.1 Pseudomonas sp. NPDC087614
CTCTGGTAAAACCCTGCTGGCCGAAACACTGGCCCGCTTGCTGAACGTTCCGTTCACCATCGCTGACGCAACCACCCTCACCGAGGCTGGTTATGTCGGTGAAGATGTCGAGAACATCATTCAGAAGCTGCTGCAGAAGTGTGATTACGACGTAGAGAAGGCCCAGATGGGTATTGTCTACATCGACGAAATCGACAAGATATCCCGCAAGTCCGACAACCCGTCGATCACCCGGGACGTTTCCGGTGAAGGCGTGCAGCAGGCCTTGCTCAAGTTGATCGAAGGCACGGTCGCTTCCGTACCGCCGCAAGGTGGCCGCAAGCATCCGCAGCAGGAATTCCTGCAGGTCGACACCCGTAACATTCTGTTCATCTGCGGTGGTGCGTTCTCGGGCCTCGAGAAGGTCATCCAGAACCGTTCCACCAAAGGCGGCATCGGTTTCAACGCAGAAGTTCGCAGCAAGGAAGAAGGCAAGAAAGTCGGTGAGTCCCTGCGAGAAGTCGAGCCTGACGATCTGGTCAAGTTCGGTCTGATCCCGGAATTCGTCGGTCGTCTGCCAGTCCTTGCGACACTGGACGAGCTGGACGAGGCTGCGCTGATGCAGATCCTCACGGAGCCGAAAAACGCTCTGACCAAGCAGTATGCGAAGCTGTTCGAGATGGAAGGCGTGGATCTGGAGTTCCGCTCCGACGCGCTGAAATCGGTCGCCAAACGTGCCCTGGAACGTAAAACCGGTGCCCGTGGCCTGCGTTCGATTCTCGAAGGTGTGCTGCTCGATACGATGTACGAAATCCCCTCGCAGTCCGAGGTGAGCAAAGTCGTCATCGATGAGAGTGTGATCGAAGGCAAGTCCAAGCCACTGTATATCTACGAGAACAGTGAGCCGACTGCCAAGGCAGCACCGGACGCTTAAGCGTCTACGCTGCCGGAACAAAGAAGGGGCCTTCGGGCCTCTTTTTTTTATGTCGTTTTTTACATCCGCTTTGCGCTTGTTTTTTTTCAAGGCAGCCCCCATCTTGGTTTCAAGCTTAATTCCATCTGATTACGGCCATATGGCCGCCGTAGAGGCGAAATCATGAAGACAACCATCGAATTGCCTCTCCTGCCATTGCGTGATGTCGTCGTGTATCCGCACATGGTTATCCCGCTGTTCGTGGGGCGTGAGAAATCCATCGAAGCCCTCGAGGCAGCGATGACGGGCGACAAGCAGATTTTGCTGCTGGCCCAGAGAAACCCGGCTGATGATGATCCCGGTGAAGACGCTCTCTATCGCGTAGGTACCATTGCCACCGTTCTACAACTGCTCAAGCTGCCTGACGGCACCGTCAAGGTTCTGGTCGAGGGTGAGCAGCGCGGTACCGTTGAGCGCTTCAGCGAAGTCGACGGCCACTGTCGTGCCGAAGTCTCCTTGATTGAAGAAGTCGACGCTGCCGAGCGCGAGTCCGAAGTGTTCGTGCGTACACTGCTGTCTCAGTTCGAACAATATGTTCAGTTGGGCAAAAAAGTCCCTGCAGAAGTCCTGTCGTCGCTCAACAGCATCGAAGAGCCGGGCCGTCTGGTCGATACCATGGCCGCCCACATGGCGCTGAAAATCGAGCAGAAGCAGGAAATCCTGGAAATCATCGATTTGTCGGCCCGGGTCGAGCACGTCCTGGCGTTGCTGGACGCCGAGATTGACCTGCTGCAAGTCGAAAAACGCATTCGCGGTCGCGTTAAAAAGCAGATGGAGCGCAGTCAGCGTGAGTACTACCTGAATGAGCAGATGAAGGCCATTCAGAAGGAGCTCGGCGATAGCGACGAAGGTCACAACGAAATCGAAGACCTGAAAAAGCGCATCGACGCTGCCGGTCTGCCGAAAGACGCATTGGCCAAAGCCACTGCCGAGTTGAACAAGCTCAAGCAAATGTCGCCGATGTCCGCAGAGGCCACTGTGGTGCGCTCGTACATCGACTGGTTGGTGCAGGTGCCGTGGAAGGCCCAGAGCAAAGTGCGCCTGGACCTGGCTCGCGCAGAAGACATTCTCGATGCGGATCACTACGGTCTCGAAGAGGTCAAGGAGCGCATCCTTGAATACCTCGCCGTACAAAAACGCGTGAAGAAAATCCGTGGCCCGGTGTTGTGCCTGGTCGGTCCTCCAGGCGTGGGTAAAACTTCGCTGGCGGAGTCGATTGCCCACGCCACAAACCGTAAATTCGTCCGCATGGCCTTGGGTGGCGTGCGTGATGAAGCGGAAATTCGAGGTCACCGCCGGACTTACATCGGTTCGATGCCCGGAAGATTGATTCAAAAGATGACAAAGGTGGGCGTCCGTAACCCGCTTTTCCTGCTCGATGAAATCGACAAAATGGGCAGCGACATGCGTGGCGATCCAGCGTCGGCGTTGCTGGAAGTGCTCGACCCCGAGCAGAACCACAACTTCAACGACCACTATCTGGAAGTCGATTACGATCTCTCGGATGTGATGTTCCTGTGCACCTCCAACTCGATGAACATCCCGCCGGCGCTGCTGGACCGGATGGAAGTCATCCGTCTGCCGGGCTACACCGAAGACGAGAAGATCAACATTGCGGTCAAATACCTGTCGCCAAAGCAGATCGCTGCCAATGGTCTGAAGAAAGGCGAGCTGGAATTTGACGAAGAGGCGATCCGCGACATCATCCGTTACTACACACGTGAAGCCGGTGTGCGTGGCCTTGAACGTCAGATCGCCAAGGTCTGTCGCAAGGCCGTTAAAGAGCACGCGATGGAAAAACGCTTCTCGGTGAAAGTGACAGCAGACTTGCTGGAACATTTCCTCGGTGTGCGCAAGTTCCGCTACGGTCTGGCCGAGCAGCAGGATCAGATCGGTCAGGTTACCGGCCTTGCCTGGACTCAGGTGGGGGGCGAATTGCTAACCATCGAAGCCGCAGTTGTGCCAGGTAAAGGCCAGTTGATCAAGACTGGTTCGCTGGGCGATGTAATGGTCGAATCGATCACTGCTGCCCTGACCGTGGTGCGCAGCCGTGCGAAGAGTCTGGGCATTCCTCTGGACTTCCACGAAAAGCGCGACACACATATCCACATGCCGGAAGGGGCGACCCCGAAAGATGGACCGAGCGCGGGTGTAGGCATGTGCACGGCATTGGTTTCGGCCTTGACCGGCATTCCGGTGCGCGCTGATGTCGCCATGACCGGTGAAATCACTTTGCGTGGTCAAGTGCTGGCCATTGGTGGTCTGAAGGAAAAACTGCTGGCGGCGCACCGCGGCGGAATCAAGATTGTGATTATTCCGGAAGAGAATGTGCGCGATCTGAAGGAGATTCCTGACAATATCAAGCAGGATCTGCAGATTAAACCGGTTAAATGGATTGACGAGGTCCTGCAAATTGCGCTGCAATACGCGCCGGAGCCCTTGCCGGCGGTGGCTCCGGAGATAGTTGCCAAGGAC
>NZ_JBIUWN010000160.1:0-3192 GCF_044743485.1 Pseudomonas sp. NPDC087614
CGACGTCGATCAGCTCATGCAATACATGAAGATGTATCAGGTCACGTTCGAGGAGCGCGATCAGGTCCTGCGTCCGCTTGGCGAACAAGGCTACGAAGCCGTGGGCTCGATGGGCGACGATACGCCGATGGCCGTGCTGTCCCAGCGCGTGCGCACGCCGTACGACTATTTCCGCCAGCAGTTCGCGCAGGTCACCAACCCGCCGATCGACCCGCTGCGTGAAGCCATCGTGATGTCGCTGGAAATCTGCCTCGGTGCCGAGCGCAACATCTTCCAGGAGTCGCCGGAACACGCCTCGCGCGTGATCCTCAGCTCGCCGGTGATTTCCCCGGCCAAGTGGCGCTCGTTGATGAATCTCGACCGCCCGGGCTTTGAGCGGCAGATCATCGACCTCAACTACGACGAAAGCGTCGGCCTCGAAGCGGCCATCCGCAATGTGGCCGATCAGGCTGAAGAAGCCGCGCGCGCCGGTCGTACCCAGATCGTCCTGAGCGACCGCCATATCGCGCCGGGCAAACTGCCGATTCACGCCTCGCTGGCCACCGGTGCGGTACACCACCGCCTGACCGAAAAAGGCCTGCGCTGCGATTCCAACATCCTCGTTGAAACCGCGACCGCACGCGATCCGCACCACTTTGCCGTGCTGATCGGTTTCGGCGCCTCGGCGGTCTATCCGTTCCTGGCTTACGAAGTGCTGGGCGACCTGATCCGTACCGGTGAAGTGCTGGGCGACCTCTACGAGGTGTTCAAGAACTACCGCAAAGGCATCACCAAAGGTCTGCTCAAGATCCTGTCGAAGATGGGCATCTCGACTATCGCTTCGTACCGCGGTGCGCAGTTGTTCGAAGCCATCGGCCTGGCCGAAGAAGTGTGCGAGCTGAGCTTCCGTGGCGTGCCGAGCCGCATCAAGGGTGCACGTTTCGTCGACATCGAAGCCGAGCAAAAGGCACTGGCCACCGAAGCCTGGAGCCCGCGCAAGCCGATCCAGCAGGGCGGCCTGCTGAAGTTCGTCCACGGTGGCGAATATCACGCCTACAACCCGGACGTGGTCAACACCCTGCAAGCCGCCGTGCAGCAGGGCGACTACGCCAAGTTCAAGGAATAAACCTCGCTGGTGGACAACCGTCCGGTGTCGATGATTCGCGACCTGTTCAAGGTCAAGACCCTCGACACGCCGCTGGACATCAGTGAAATCGAACCGCTGGAATCGGTGCTCAAGCGCTTCGACTCTGCCGGTATCTCGCTGGGCGCCCTGTCGCCGGAAGCTCACGAAGCCCTGGCCGAAGCCATGAACCGCCTCGGCGCGCGTTCCAACTCCGGCGAAGGTGGTGAAGACCCGGCGCGTTACGGCACCATCAAGAGTTCGAAAATCAAGCAGGTCGCCACTGGACGTTTCGGCGTGACGCCGGAATACCTGGTCAACGCCGAAGTGCTGCAGATCAAGGTCGCCCAAGGCGCCAAGCCGGGCGAGGGCGGGCAACTGCCGGGCGGTAAAGTGAACGGGCTGATCGCCAAGCTGCGCTATGCAGTGCCGGGTGTAACGCTGATTTCGCCACCGCCGCACCACGACATTTATTCGATCGAAGACTTGTCGCAGCTGATTTTTGACCTCAAGCAGGTCAACCCGAAGGCGCTGGTTTCGGTGAAACTCGTCGCCGAAGCGGGCGTCGGCACCATCGCTGCCGGTGTGGCCAAGGCCTACGCGGACTTGATCACCATCTCCGGCTACGACGGTGGCACCGGTGCTTCGCCGCTGACCTCGATCAAATACGCTGGCGCACCGTGGGAACTCGGCCTGGCTGAAACCCACCAGACCCTGCGCGGCAACGACCTGCGCGGCAAAGTCCGGGTGCAGACCGACGGTGGCCTGAAAACCGGCCTCGACGTCATCAAGGCTGCCATCCTCGGCGCCGAAAGCTTCGGCTTCGGTACTGCGCCGATGATCGCGCTGGGCTGCAAATACCTGCGCATCTGCCACCTGAACAACTGCGCCACCGGCGTCGCGACGCAGAACGAGAAGCTGCGCAAGGATCACTACATCGGCACCGTCGACATGGTGGTGAATTTCTTCACCTACGTCGCCGAAGAAACCCGTGAGTGGCTGGCCAAGCTCGGCGTGCGTTCCCTCGAAGAGCTGATCGGCCGCACCGATCTGCTGGAAATCCTCGAAGGCCAGACCGCCAAGCAACACCACCTGGATCTGACCCCGCTGCTGGGCAGCGATCACATCCCGGCGGACAAACCTCAGTACTGCGGCGTTGAGCGCAACCCGCCATTCGACCAAGGCCTGCTGGCCGAGAAAATGGTCGAGATGGCGTCGTCGGCGATCAATGACATGAGCGGCGCCGAATTCGACCTGGACATCTGCAACTGCGACCGTTCGATCGGCGCGCGGATCTCCGGTGAAATCGCGCGCAAGCACGGCAACCAGGGCATGGCCAAGGCGCCGATCACCTTCCGTTTCAAAGGGACGGCGGGTCAGAGCTTCGGCGTGTGGAACGCCGGCGGTCTGAACATGTACCTGCAAGGCGATGCCAACGACTACGTCGGCAAAGGCATGACCGGCGGCAAACTGGTCATCGTGCCGCCGAAGGGCAGCGTCTATCAGACTCAGAACAGCGCCATCATCGGCAACACCTGCCTGTACGGCGCCACGGGCGGCAAGCTGTTCGCCGCTGGCACCGCAGGTGAGCGTTTCGCCGTGCGTAACTCAGGTGCCCACACGGTTGTGGAAGGCACTGGCGATCACTGCTGCGAGTACATGACCGGTGGTTTCGTCTGCGTCTTGGGCAAAACCGGTTACAACTTCGGTTCTGGCATGACCGGTGGTTTCGCCTACGTGCTTGATCAGGACAACTCTTTCGTTGACCGGGTCAACCACGAACTGGTGGAAATCCAGCGGATCAGCGGCGAGGCGATGGAGGCCTATCGCAGCCATCTGCAAAACGTGCTGAACGAGTACGTCGCCGAAACCGACAGCGAGTGGGGGCGTGAACTCGCCGAGAACCTCGATGACTACTTGCGCCGTTTCTGGCTGGTCAAGCCGAAGGCTGCCAACCTGAAATCGTTGCTTTCCAGCACTCGTGCCAACCCTCAGTGATATGCGCCTGAAGAGTTTGATGTGGTTTTAACAATTGGTGTAAGTGTGTATATCGTCTTCGAGGGGATGGTTGTGGGGGGGGGGGTGGGGGT
>NZ_JBIUWN010000161.1:0-3144 GCF_044743485.1 Pseudomonas sp. NPDC087614
AAAATTTCCATAAGTCACCAAAAATAGAAACGTTGCACACAGCATAGGCCTATACGTTTACGTCTATCTAGATAGAGTGGTTTTGATAAAAACATAAAAAAACGTCTGTAGCCCTTGTATTACGTGGCTTCTAGAAAATTAGAATTAGTAAATATGTTCGCTATATTGGTAAACCAGAAGCTAAAAACAGCTATTTATCGGTAAACCTCATAAAGCTATCGGTAAATGAGAGAGCCAAAGATCTAGCATAACTTGAGCACCAACGATTGCAAGGATCGCTTCGACTCGAGTTTTGTGGCCACAAAACATTTCCTGTCCGAAGCTTTCGGCCACGTCAGTGCGGCTATCTAAGCGCGTTCTCCACAAGCAGCAAACCCATTGCGGGAGAGGCTTCTTCGTCATCACGAAGAAGGGGTTTCAAAGGGGTAGTCCCCTTTGGTGCGTCGATTGTGTAAACAATCGGTAACGTGCCTTCCTTGAGCTTATCGCAGGCTCTAAATCTCTCTAAATCGCTCTGATTTGATCTAATTTTCTCTAAGTCGCTCTGAATGTCTCTAAATCGCTCTATTTTGCTCAAAGCCTCATTCCGAAGCTCACGCAGCAATTTTTGGATAGCGACCCAACCACCGTTGCTCTCAGCTAGATCCAGTACCTTGGCTCGCAGTCCGGCTTGGCGAATAAGCCGCCATTCTTCGATCTCCAAATGACCCAGCAAATCTGCATCGTCACGCTGCTCCTCGGCTACTTCCTCATCATTCTGCTCAATCACACCTACCTTGGCCTTGAGACCAGCAGACCAGAACAACTGACGCTTGCCCTTCATTGCCGCCGCATAGTCCAGGTAACGGTGCCCCGCCTTGCGATCCCCCCCCTGGAACATCGAGAGCAGCGCGAATGGATGCTTGCCCTTGGCCCGACCGGCCTTGGTTGAGGCCTTCGCGATTTCTGCGTCGACGCCCCAGTGCCGACTGTCATCCTGTTTAGCCAGGTAGTCGCTGGCCGTACACCAGCCCTTAACATCGATCGCATGGGCCTCGAACGCGGCAACCTGGTCAGAGTTGTCGAGGTCGAGAAGACCCGCACGCGCACAACTCGACTTCCAGCGCTCGAGCACCGTCTTTTTCATGGTGTCGGCATCGGTGTCGGCATCGACGATCCATAACTCGTGGGTATGGGGATGCCAGCCGTTCTGGCCATGAGTTAGTTCCAACGAACGGATCAGTCCCTGGTAGCCGGTGGCTTTTTTGAAGCGGATCCAGGGCGATCCCTCACGTAGGTACTTCAACGCGGTCTTCTGCTGCTCCAGCAACTCCGCCAGTTGCTGCCAGACGTAGTGGGGAAACGTCAGGGTGACCATCGCCGCTTGCAAGCCCTGGGCATCGGCCCAGGCCACCGCCTTGGCCACCTCTTCACGCCTACGTTCCTGGACTTTCGCCGCGCAGACCGGGCACGCCCAAACACTCCCGCAGTTCATCACGCCGCTGTAGAAAGCACTGCCATGCTCACGCGAGGCGTGCACTCCGACGGTTCCTGCCACTGGCGTCCATTTGCACTTGGCGGTGCGGTGCCAGTCTTGCGGATGCAGAAGGCCCACCCGTTTTCCCTCATGGAGAAACAGGGCCCGTGCAGATGCAAGGAGGTCATAACGCTCAGCCCGATTAGCCTGCAGCTTCGCACGCAGGTCTTGGGGGGGTAGAGGATTTCGTGTACTTCCCGAGGCACCGCCCCGACCAGCGGTTTTACGCTTGAAGTCCGGTGCTGTCACGCCAACCTCCGCCAGTCCTGGCGGGGGTCGGCACTTGATAAATCACGTGCGCGGTGGTCATACTATCCCCGAATCTTAACGATGAAACCCGGGGAGCGTTGGCGCGCTTTGATCCGGGTTTTGTTGTTTTTGGCGTCTCATTTTCCTATGGACGCGTCATTTATCTTGCTCTGCAAGCTGCCTCGATTCAAGCCACTACAGCGGCCAACTCATTGACACTTACAGTATTTTCTAAGTGCAGGAGCAATATCGCCACCTCACCTTGTCTGCCATTGCAATAGATTGCCATCAGAACAAGGTGTGTCAGCAGCCTACTTTGCATAAAAATCTAAGCGCCTCCGGCGGCCCTCCGGGGCTGCTCGCCGCGAGGCAGGCGGCTGGGGGGAAAGCACCCCAGCCACCAGCCATTAGCGTGTTTGATACATGTAGGTTCAAGGGTTCGCTTCGCCCGTACCTCCGTTCGCCGGGGAGATAAAACACTTCCCCGACGAGCCGGGGGTGCGGCCCTTGAGCCACTCAGAAACGCTATGGCAGGACTAAAAATCAAAAGCCTAGGATCTGATATGCATTGTGCCGCCGCCGTCTCTCCTCTCCCTCAAGAGAGACGCTGATCAATTTGTGGGTATACAAAATGTCGAGTGCAGGTCGTATCTGAGAACGCTGACAAGCCAGGTACTGCTCGATAAGGTCATATCCGATAAAGACCGTTTCAGATGTATTTGGTCGATAAGCGATGAGCAACATGTAGAGCTTCATTGCAGTCAGTGGAATCGCGCCTCTATTCGGGAGCGTCGGTAACTGCTTTAGAACACGGTCGTAGGGCACCTTCCCCCAATTTGCATCATCCTTTTTGACCGTAAGTTCATATTCATGAACCCGGCCATCCTTGCATACGTTCACGATCCCAAAGTCCTGCAATGTGGCAAGACCACGAATCACCATGGGTCTAGAAAGGCCCGTCAATTTCTCCAAATCGGAAAGCGACAGCTTGGCTTTTCTGGTGTGGAAATCGACTGCCGTTGAAATAGCGAGAACACACTTCAAAGCAGCGATATTTTGGCCTGCATTTTTGCCAGCAGAAAATCTCGTAAGACCCTCCTCATCTCTGACCCACCAGCTAGGACACATGCAAAACCTTTTAGCCATTAGTCATTCCCTTTTGAACTCAAAATTGCCTTACACAACTGCCGAACGCATTCGGCCACTACCAGGAGAGCTACTACTGAGATAACGGTTACCAGAACCATTGGGTTGGCATCCGAGATTGCAGAAATAAACGCAGTGAAAATTTCCATAAGTCACCAAAAATAGAAACGTTGCACACAGCATAGGCCTATACGTTTACGTCTATCTAGATAGAGTGGTTTTGATAAAAACAT
>NZ_JBIUWN010000162.1:0-3099 GCF_044743485.1 Pseudomonas sp. NPDC087614
CGCCAGGCTCCGGAGCATTTGTATCGTCACCGTGGTCCCACAGCCAGAGGCCGAGGGCGAGTTCCAGGGTCATGGTCAACAGCGCAATCCAGCGGGGCAGGGTAGCGCCGAAGCGCTCACCCATCCAGCACAGCAGGCCGCCGATGAAGGGGATCAGGATTAGCCAAGGCAGAATCATGACGGGCTCGTTTCCTTTCGCAAATTCGCAAGGTTCATATCAGACCGCTACCAGCACGATGGCGCCGATTACCAGCACGGCACCAGCAGCCATGGAAGCCGCATACCAACGCAGTTGACCGGTCTCGGTGCGACTCAGGGCAGTGTGACCGCCCTTGGCCATACGCGGGATCAGACCGATGGTCTGGTCGAGCGGGTCTTTGCGCAGTACGTGGCTGATCGCAAGGTAAGGCTTGACGAACAGTTTGTCGTAGATCCAGTCGAAGCCCCAGGCAGCGAACCACCAGGCCGAAAGGAAACGGCCGATGCCGCTGTTGGCGATTGCCGTCACGAAGCGACGCTTGCCGAGGAACAGCAGGGCCGCCAGCAGGATACCGGCCAGGGCGATGGCGCCCGACGCGATTTCCAGACTGTGCTTGGCTTCGCCACCGGCATGACCAACGCTTTGCGGCAGTACGCCGTGCAGCGGTGGCACGATCATGGCGCCGACGAAAGTCGACAGCACGATCAGCACCGACAGTGGCAGCCAGTGAGCGATGCCGTGACCGGCGTGAGCTTCGGTCTTGGCTTCACCGTGGAACGTGATGAAGATCAGGCGGAAGGTGTACAGCGAGGTCATGAACGCACCGACCAGGCCGGCATAGAGCAGGCCGTGATTGCCGCTGGCGAACGCTTCCCAGAGGATTTCGTCCTTGGAGTAGAAGCCTGCGGTCAACAGTGGGAGAGCAGACAGGGCCGCGCCGCCGACGATGAAGCTGGCGTAGGCCAGTGGCAGTTTCTTCCACAGACCGCCCATCTTGAAGATGTTCTGCTCGTGGTGGCAGGCAACGATCACCGCACCGGAAGCCAGGAACAGCAGGGCCTTGAAGAAGGCGTGGGTCATCAGGTGGAAAATCGCGCCATCCCATGCACCGACGCCCAACGCCAGGAACATGTAGCCGATCTGGCTCATGGTCGAGTAGGCGAGGATACGTTTGATGTCGGTTTGCACCAGTGCTGCGAAACCTGCCAGCACCAGCGTCACTCCGCCCACGATGCCGACCAGGTGCAGGATGTCCGGCGCCAGGGTGAACAGACCGTGGGTACGGGCGATCAGGTAGACACCGGCGGTTACCATGGTGGCGGCGTGGATCAGTGCCGAAACCGGCGTCGGGCCAGCCATCGCGTCCGCGAGCCAGGTTTGCAGTGGCAGTTGTGCCGATTTACCGACCGCACCGCCCAGCAGCATCAGGGTCGCCAACGTGATCCAGAAATCGCCGACCTGGAATTTCTGCGGTGCCAGCACCAGCAGTTCCTGGATGTTCAACGTGCCCACTTGCTGGAACAGGATGAACAGGCCGATGGCCATGAACACGTCGCCGATGCGGGTCACGATGAAGGCCTTGAGTGCGGCGTTCCCGTTGTTGCGGTTGCAGTAGTAGAAACCGATCAACAGGTACGAGCACAGGCCCACGCCTTCCCAGCCGAAGTACAGGAACAACAGGTTATCGCCCAGTACCAGGAACAGCATGCTGGCGATAAACAGGTTGGTGTACGAGAAGAAGCGCGAGTAACCCGCTTCGCCGCGCATGTACCAGGACGCGAACAGGTGGATCAGGAAACCTACACCGACAACCACGCCGAGCATGGTGATCGACAGGCCATCGACGTAGAGGGCGAAGTCAGGCTTGAAGCCTTCGACCGCCATCCACTTCCACAGTACCAGCGTGTAGTGACCGCCTTCGGGTGGCGCGACGTTGAATTGCCAGATGACGTAGGCGGCGACAATCGCCGACAAGCCAATGGAACCCACGCCGATCAGCGCCGAGAGGTTTTCCGACCAGCGTCCACGGGAGAACGACAGCAGCAGGAAACCGATCAGAGGGAATACGAAAGTCAGAAAGATAAGATTCATCCGCGCATCTCACTGGCAGCGTCGATATCGAGCGTGTGGAAGCGGCGATACAGTTGCAGCAGGATCGCCAGACCAATACTGGCCTCGGCGGCTGCAAGGCTGATCACCAGGATGAACATGATCTGTCCATCCGGCTGGCCCCAACGGGCGCCTGCAACAATGAACGCCAGTGCCGAGGCGTTCATCATTACTTCCAGACTCATCAACACGAACAAAATGTTGCGGCGGACCATCAGGCCGACCAGACCAAGGCAGAACAGGATGCCGGCGACGGCTAATCCATGTTCGAGAGGGATAGCAGGCATGTCTTACTCCTTCGCCTCGTTACGGCCCAAATGGAACGCCGTGACGGCTGCGGCGAGCAGCAGCATCGAGGCGAGTTCGACCACCAGCAGATACGGGCCGAACAGGCTGACGCCCACGGCTTTTGCATCGACGGTGGTGTGGCCGATGGCCTGACCGCTCTGGTGAGCGAACAGCACATACAGCAGTTCGGCCAGCAGCAAGGCTGCGAGAATCACCGGCCCTGCCCAGATGCCGGGCTTGAGCCAGGTACGTTCCTGCTGAACCGAGGCCGGGCCCAGGTTCAGCATCATTACCACGAACACGAACAGCACCATGATGGCGCCGGCGTAGGCGATCACTTCCAGCACGCCGGCGAACGGCGCGCCGAGTGCGAAGAAGGTCATGGCCACGGCTATCAACGAGATGATCAGGTAGAGCAGGGCGTGCACAGGGTTGGTGTTGGTGATCACGCGTAGCGTGGACACAACAGCGATACCCGATGCGAAATAGAAAGCGAATTCCATCGTTCTTCCTTAAGGCAGCAAGCTCTTCACGTTGATCGGTTCGGCTTCGTTCTGCGCGCTGCCTTTGGGCTTGCCAGCGATTGCCATACCTGCAACACGATAGAAGTTGTAATCAGGGTTTTTGCCGGGGCCAGAGATCAAAAGATCTTCTTTCTCGTACACCAGGTCCTGACGTTTTTTATAGGGGGAAGAGCACTATAGGGGGTTGGGGGGGGTGGG
>NZ_JBIUWN010000163.1:0-2993 GCF_044743485.1 Pseudomonas sp. NPDC087614
CACCCGATAAAGCCCCTCCCCGCACACGACATCGCGATTGCCGCAATGGGCGGGGACTTCGGTCCCCGCAGCATTGTTCAGGCCAGCCTTGCTTGCCTTTCTGCTACGCCCTCGCTGTACCTGACCCTCGTCGGTCAACCCTCCCTTCTTGAAGAATTGATCAACGGCCAATCGGCTGCCGATCGCGCGCGCCTGACAATTGTTGCGGCGTCTGAAGTCATCACAATGGACGAGAAACCGACCCAAGCCTTGCGTGGCAAGCCGGATTCGTCGATGCGTGTCGCCTTGGAGTTGGTGCGTGATGGCAAGGCTCAGGCCTGTGTCAGTGCTGGCAATACAGGGGCGTTGATGGCGCTGTCGCGATTTGTCCTCAAAACGTTGCCAGGCATTGATCGGCCGGCGATGGTTGCCGCCATTCCGACACAGAAAGGTTATTGCCAGTTGCTCGATCTGGGCGCCAATGTCGATTGCAGTGCCGAGCATCTTTTGCAGTTCGCTGTGATGGGCTCGGTGG
The DNA here is from genome assembly GCF_044743485.1 of Pseudomonas sp. NPDC087614. Lineage (NCBI taxonomy): Bacteria > Pseudomonadati > Pseudomonadota > Gammaproteobacteria > Pseudomonadales > Pseudomonadaceae > Pseudomonas > Pseudomonas sp. NPDC087614. The sequence goes on from NZ_JBIUWN010000163.1 coordinate 515, forward strand.
CGGCGCAGACGCTGGGCATCGCCCGTCCGCGCGTGGCTCTGTTGAACATTGGCACCGAAGACATCAAGGGTAATCAGCAAGTCAAGCTGGCGGCCACCTTGTTGCAAGCGGCGCGAGGGATTAACTACATCGGGTTTGTCGAGGGCGACGGGTTGTATCGCGGTGAGGCGGACGTGGTGGTATGCGATGGCTTTGTCGGCAATATCCTGCTCAAGTCCAGCGAAGGGCTGGCGACGATGATCGCGGCGCGTATCGAGGCGCTGTTCAGGCGTAACCTCGCCACGCGCGCTGTCGGTGCCTTGGCGTTGCCATTGATGAAGCGCTTGCAGGCTGATCTGGCGCCGGCGCGACATAACGGCGCAAGCTTTCTGGGTTTGCAGGGCATTGTGGTGAAAAGTCACGGGTCGGCCGGGGTTCAAGGCTTTCAGAGTGCTATCGAGCGCGCGTTGATCGAGATTCAGGAGAACCTGCCGGAGCGTCTCCACGGTCGTCTGGAGGATTTGTTGTCTTAGGCGTTTTCGTCGGACAATGCTTAAATGTGACCGCCCGGTTCAAAGGGCCATCCAACTGTCAGTTTCTTGCGTCCCCAAGTGGGGCGTCATTATTCGACGACAAGATCATTAGGGGCTTGTTACATGTCTGCTTCCCTCGCATTCGTCTTTCCAGGACAGGGTTCGCAGTCCCTCGGCATGCTGGCCGAGTTGGGCGCGCAACATCCATTGATCCTCGAAACTTTCAAAGAAGCATCCGATGCTCTGGGCTATGACCTTTGGGCGCTGACCCAGCAAGGGCCGGAAGAGCTGCTCAATCAAACCGATAAAACCCAGCCGGCCATTCTGACTGCATCGATTGCCCTTTGGCGTCTGTGGCTGGCTGAAGGTGGCGTGCGTCCAGCTTTCGTTGCCGGCCATAGCCTGGGTGAATACAGTGCGCTGGTTGCTGCAGGTAGCCTGAAGCTGGCTGACGCGGTGAAGCTCGTTGAGCGCCGTGGTCAGTTGATGCAGGAGGCCGTACCGGCCGGGCAGGGTGGCATGGCTGCCATCCTTGGCCTGGAAGACGCCGACGTGCTCGCAGCCTGTGCTGAAGCGGCGCAAGGCGAAGTGGTCAGCGCCGTCAACTTCAACTCGCCGGGCCAGGTGGTTATTGCGGGTGCCAGGGCGGCTGTCGAGCGTGCCATTGAAGGCTGCAAGGCGCGTGGCGCCAAGCGTGCCATGCCCTTGCCGGTAAGCGTGCCGTCGCACTGCGAGCTGATGCGTCCGGCTGCCGAACGCTTTGCCGCAGCCATCGCCGCCATTGACTGGCAGGCGCCGCAGATCCCTGTGGTACAGAACGTCAGCGCGCAAGTGCCGGTCGATCTGGAAACCCTCAAGCGTGATCTGCTCGAACAACTCTACAAGCCAGTTCGCTGGGTCGAGTCGGTACAGACTCTGGCTGCGAAAGGCGCGACCAATCTGGTCGAATGCGGGCCGGGCAAGGTGCTTGCCGGTCTGAACAAACGTTGCGCCGAAGGCGTTGCGACTTCCAACCTCAATACCCCAGACGCTTTCGCTGCCGCTCGCGCAGCGCAAGCCTGAATCAGGAGAAGCTTGCATGAGTCTGCAAGGTAAAGTTGCACTGGTCACCGGTGCAAGCCGCGGTATCGGCCAGGCCATCGCACTGGAACTGGGTCGTCAGGGCGCTACCGTCATTGGTACCGCAACTTCTGCCAAGGGTGCCGAGGCTATCTCCGCTACTCTGAAAGAACATGGCATTCAGGGTACCGGTCTGGAACTCAACGTCACCAGTGACGAATCGGTCAGCAGTGTACTGGCGAGCATTCAGGAGCAGTTCGGTGCGCCGGCAATCCTGGTCAATAATGCCGGTATCACCCGCGATAACCTGATGATGCGCATGAAAGACGATGAATGGTACGACGTGATCGATACCAATCTGAACAGTCTGTATCGCCTGTCCAAGGGCGTTCTGCGTGGCATGACCAAGGCGCGTTGGGGACGAATTATCAGTATTGGCTCGGTGGTGGGTGCCATGGGCAACGCAGGCCAAGTAAACTATGCAGCCGCCAAGGCCGGTCTGGAAGGTTTCAGCCGTGCAATGGCGCGTGAAGTCGGTTCGCGTTCGATTACGGTCAACTCGGTAACCCCAGGGTTTATCGACACCGATATGACCCGCGAACTGCCTGAAGCACAGCGTGAAGCCTTGCAGACGCAGATTCCGCTGGGTCGTCTGGGGCAAGCTCAAGAGATCGCGTCTGTGGTCGCTTTTCTTGCATCCGACGGTGCGGCATACGTTACTGGGGCTACAATCCCGGTGAACGGTGGGATGTACATGTAAGTAAAATGTGACGGATTGCTTCAAAAAAATGTCATACGAGCTGTCTAAAATCCGTTATAAAGCTGCAATCTATTTATAGACAGAGGGCTGCAGGGTTTGAGGAGTGAAGCTTTCAGTTGAAAATCTGAAAAGACTTTCTATACACTTA
>NZ_JBIUWN010000164.1:0-2899 GCF_044743485.1 Pseudomonas sp. NPDC087614
TAGCTCCACTGTTGTCTTGCGACGCTATTGTCTTGCAAGAAAAGCAAAATGGCAGGAACGAATTCCCGCCAAATTTAGGGGATCAAGAGTCTAAAGAGGATCTTGCCCCCAGTCAAGGCAAGGCCCCGACCTCCCCGCCCCTCGAACCTCGACAAATTGTCTCGATTCGATGAACGGAGCGATCAGGGCCTTACGCTCATATATCGCAGAACTCAGTTACCGCTCGAGTTCAGCGCTTCGGTCAGTGCAGCTTCCACTTCACTGGCGCTCACGCGCAACGGCTTGTCTGCTTCACGACGACGCTTGCGCTCGCTGTGATAGGCCAGACCGGTACCGGCCGGGATCAAACGACCCACGACTACGTTTTCTTTCAGGCCGCGCAGGTAATCGCGCTTGCCGGTGACGGCTGCTTCGGTCAGTACACGGGTGGTTTCCTGGAAGGAAGCCGCCGAGATGAACGATTCGGTCGACAACGACGCCTTGGTGATACCCAGCAGAACGCGAGTGAACTTGGAGACAAACTTGTCTTCCGCGCCCAGACGCTCGTTCTCTACCAGTACGTGAGTCAATTCCATCTGGTCGCCCTTGATGAAAGTGGAATCGCCGGACTCAGCGATTTCAACCTTACGCAGCATCTGACGCAAAATGGTCTCGATGTGCTTGTCGTTGATCTTCACGCCTTGCAGACGGTAAACGTCCTGGATCTCGTTAACGATGTACTTGGCCAGCGCGCTCACACCCAGCAAACGCAGGATATCGTGCGGATCGCTAGGGCCGTCAGAGATAACTTCGCCTCGGTTTACCTGTTCGCCTTCGAACACGTTCAGGTGGCGCCACTTCGGAATCAGCTCTTCGTACGGGTCAGTACCGTCGTTCGGGGTGATAACCAGACGGCGCTTGCCTTTGGTCTCTTTACCGAACGCGATGGTGCCACTGACTTCAGCCAGAATCGATGCTTCTTTCGGACGGCGAGCTTCGAACAAGTCGGCAACACGCGGCAGACCACCGGTGATGTCGCGGGTTTTCGAAGTTTCTTGCGGGATACGAGCGATAACATCACCGATCGCAATCTTCGCACCATCCGCAACACCGACCAGGGCGTTAGCTGGCAGGAAGTACTGAGCGATAACGTCAGTGCCTGGCAGCAACAGATCCTTGCCATTGTCATCGACCATCTTCACTGCAGGACGGATTTCCTTGCCGGCAGCTGGACGATCTTTCGCATCGAGTACTTCAATGTTGGTCATACCGGTCAATTCGTCAGTCTGACGTTTGATCGTGATGCCTTCTTCCATGCCCACGTAGGTCACGGTACCTTTCATTTCGGTAACGATTGGGTGAGTGTGCGGATCCCACTTGGCCACGATTGCGCCAGCGTCGACCTTGACACCTACTTTAACCGAGATCACAGCACCGTACGGCAGCTTGTAACGCTCACGCTCACGACCGAAGTCGTCAGCGATTGCCAGCTCACCGGAACGGGACACAGCAACCAAGTGACCATCCACTCGCTCAACGTGCTTCAGGTTGTGCAGACGGACGGTACCGCCATTCTTGACCTGAACGCTGTCGGCTGCGGAAGTACGGCTTGCCGCACCACCGATGTGGAACGTACGCATTGTCAGCTGGGTACCCGGCTCACCGATGGACTGGGCAGCGATAACGCCGACCGCTTCACCAATGTTCACCTGGTGACCACGAGCCAGATCTCGGCCGTAGCACTTGGCACAAATGCCATAGCGGGTTTCGCAGCTGATCGGCGAACGCACGATCACTTCGTCGATGCTGTTCAGCTCGATGAACTCGACCCACTTCTCGTCTACCAGAGTGCCGGCAGGAACGATGACGTCCTCGGTACCTGGCTTGAATACGTCACGGGCGATAACACGACCCAATACGCGCTCACCCAACGGCTCGACAACGTCACCGCCTTCAATGTGCGGAGTCATCAGCAAACCGTGTTCTGTGCCGCAATCGATCTCGGTTACAACCAGATCCTGCGCCACGTCTACCAGACGACGAGTCAGGTAACCGGAGTTCGCAGTTTTCAACGCGGTATCCGCCAGACCTTTACGAGCACCGTGAGTCGAAATGAAGTACTGAAGTACGCTCAAACCTTCACGGAAGTTCGCAGTAATCGGCGTTTCAATGATGGAACCGTCCGGCTTGGCCATCAGACCACGCATACCGGCCAGCTGACGAATCTGTGCTGCGGAACCCCGCGCACCCGAGTCGGCCATCATGTACATCGAGTTGAAAGACTCTTGATCGACTTCAACACCATGACGGTCGATGACTTTCTCTTTCGAGAGGTTGGCCATCATCGCCTTGGAAACTTCGTCGTTCGCCTTCGACCAAAGGTCGATCACTTTGTTGTACTTCTCGCCCTGGGTAACCAGGCCGGAGGCGTACTGGCTCTCGATCTCTTTCACTTCGTCGGTGGCAGCACCGATGATGCGGGCTTTTTCATCCGGGATAACGAAGTCGTTAACGCCGATGGAAACGCCGGAAATGGTCGAGTAAGCGAAACCGGTGTACATCAACTGGTCAGCGAAAATGACGGTCTCTTTCAAACCAACCACGCGGTAGCACTGGTTGATCAGCTTGGAGATCGCCTTTTTCTTCATCGGCAAGTTGACGACGTCGTACGACAGACCTTTCGGCACAACCTGGAACAGCAGCGCACGGCCGACGGTGGTGTCGACGATACGGGTACCGCTCACGCTATTGCCGTCACGATCGTTGACGGTTTCGTTGATACGTACTTTAACCTTGGCGTGCAGTGCGGCTTCGCCGGCACGGAACACACGGTCAACTTCCTGCAGATCCGCAAATACACGACCTTCGCCCTTGGCGTTGATCGCTTCACGAGTCATGTAGTACAGACACAATACAACGT
>NZ_JBIUWN010000165.1:0-2884 GCF_044743485.1 Pseudomonas sp. NPDC087614
ATTGCCGACGCAGAAAGCCAGTGAGATCGAGCATCTACTGCCGCATCAATGGATGCCTGGCTGATCTACGCAAGGCGTATTCCCCATACGCTTACGACCAAACATGGTCAACGGATGAAAACGAACGGTTACTCAGCCTTTACCTAGCAGCGCCTCACCTTCTGTCATTCGACGAAGAGATAGAGGCGAAGCAGCTAATTTCAGCAAAAGCCACCGCCTAACGCCTAACTCTGGAGGCGCCCATGCACCCAAGCGTTCAGCTCGGCAAAGAAGTGCGCGCAGCACTGCGCATTCGTTCACGCATCGCCACGGAAGACCTCTACTCACTGATCGGCCGGCCGCTACCGGTAACGATGCCTCGCTTCGTTGTGAAGCCGGCAGGTACTGCATTCTTCCATGTCTTGGATGGCCGCACCGGCAAAGCCCGTGGCTTCCGTCGCGATCACAACGAGGCCTGCGCTTTGGCGCGCAAGCTTGAATCCCAGGAGTAGACCATGACTGATTTCCTCGACAACGTTGAAGGGCCGGACTGGCTCCATGACGCAATCAACTCGCTGATCTGCGGTGACAACGTCACGGCGCCGCGAGCTCACGGTAAGACGGTAGCTTTGGTGACTCCGCAATCGCTGTGGGAGGCACTGTCCGAACACTTAGGCGCACAAGAACACATTGCCCCACTGCTCACGGATAACCGCGAGTATCCGATTGAGCGAATGATTTGCGAGATTATCGCCGACGGTCGCCGGGCTCACGGCGCCATCTATGACCTCGCCATCTCTGCGCTGGGCCAGCCGAAAGGCGACCACCCGACAGCGCTGCACGACGTCGCTGAAGCACTGATCCGGCCTCACGCAAACGAGTATGGCCGGGCGCGGGCGGAAGAGCTTGAAGCCGAGCGCGCCGCCGATCTTGCAGAAATGCGAAAGGACGATGCCGCATGACAGCCCAGCAACGCGCCAGACGCTTCTGGTTCTGGCGCAGCTCATTCTTCGCGCTCGCCACCTGCACCGCCATCATGTTGCTCGGCGCCCTTTCTTCGCCAATCCCTCAATAGCACGCACCTTTCAATCGCTGCGCACCGCGCGGCAAGGAACAGTCATGTCCGCTCAAAGCGTGGCGCCGGTGGCGCACGACCGAAACCTCCACGTCCTTCCGCACGCAGCAACCAGCACCAGCGCTCTGGTACTGGACGGTGACAGCTTAGACAAGATGATGCGCCTGGCCGAAGTAATGGCCACCGGCCGCGCCACTCTGCCGAAGCACTTCAACGGCAATGCAGCGGATTGTTTGGCGGTCGTAATGCAATCGATGCAGTGGAAAATGAACCCGTTCGCCGTCGCGCAGAAAACGCACCTGGTTAACGGTGTGCTGGGCTACGAGGCGCAACTGGTCAACGCGGTGATCACTACCTGCGCACCGGTGCTGGATCGCCTGCACTACGAGTGGTACGGCGCCTGGGAAAAGGTGATCGGCAAATTCACCATCAAGAATGGCGACAAAGGCGAGTACCGCGTCCCGGGCTGGAAGCTTGAGGATGAGCAGGGCCTAGGCGTGAAAGTCTGGGCAACCTTCCGCGGCGAAGACGAGCCGCGCGTCCTTGAGTTGCTGCTGGCCCAAGCTCGCACCCGCAACAGCACACTCTGGGCTGACGATCCCCGCCAGCAACTGGCATACCTCGCTACCAAGCGCTGGTCGCGCCTCTATTGCCCTGACGTGATCCTCGGCGTGTACAGCCCAGATGAGCTCGAAGAATCCGCACCAACAATTCGTGACGTATCACCGGCGCGTGGCGCGGCACCAGCTGAACTTCCGCCCTACCCCGACGAGAAGCTCGCGGAAAACCTGCCCAAATGGCAAACCGCGGTCGACGCCGGACGTTCCGCCCCTGATCACCTGATCGCAACCGTCAGCAGCAAATTCACCCTGAGCGAAGAGCAGATCGCCAAGATCAAAGCGCTCGCGCCGATTGAAGGAGACCACGAATGAAAATCCACAATGTCGCTCAGGGTTCCGAAGCCTGGCATGCGCTCCGCGCCAACCACTTCACTGCGTCGGAAGCACCAGCAATGATGGGCGCATCGAAACAGATGAAGCGGACCGAGCTGCTGCATGCGAAAAAGACTGGGCTCGATCGGGACGTGTCGTGGTGGGTGCAGAAAAACTTGTTCGACAAGGGACACGAAGCCGAGGCACTTGCTCGGCCGATTCTAGAAGGACGAATTGGCGAGGACTTGTTTCCCGTCGTCGGCACCGAAGGTGATCTGCTCGCATCCCTCGATGACTGCACAATCCTCGGCGACGTGCTGTTCGAACACAAAATGTGGAACGAGCAGCTCGCCGCCGACGTTCGCACCGGCGTGCTGGATCCGCACTATTACTGGCAGCTCGAACAGCAGCTGTTGGTGAGCGGCGCCGAGAAGGTGATCTTCGTCTGCTCCGATGGCACCGAAGAAAACTTCGTTTCGATGGAGTACACGCCGGTACCGGGTCGGGCTGCGACACTCGTCGCCGGCTGGAAACAGTTCCAGGCCGATCTGCTGGACTTCACTCCCGCCGAGGTGGTGCCGGAAGCCGTAGGTAAAACGCCGGAATCCTTGCCAGCGCTGCGCATCGAAGTGACCGGCATGGTCACCGCCAGCAACCTGGAGCAATTCAAAGCACACTCGCTGGCCGTCTTCAACTCGATTAATACCGAACTGGAAACGGATCAGCACTTCGCCGATGCAGAAAAAACGGTCAAGTGGTGCAGCGATGTAGAGGAGCGCTTAGAAGCTGCTAAGCAGCACGCTCTGAGCCAAACCGAAAGCATCGACGCACTGTTCAAGACGATCGATGACATCGCGGCGGAGGCACGGCGCAAGCGCTTAGAACTGAACAGTTTGGT
>NZ_JBIUWN010000166.1:0-2643 GCF_044743485.1 Pseudomonas sp. NPDC087614
GTATGACCTCATCACCCTCAAGTGCAACGGCGAACTGCTGGAACCCAAGCCCAAGGTCAATCAGAATCAGGCGCCGCAACCGCCGAACCCCGGTGGCGAAACCCCCATCACCATTTGCTTCACCGTCACCCGCGCCTTTCTGGACCAGGCGAAACGGCTGGATAAAAAACTGCATTTCTCCTACACCGTCACCGACCAGCTCGGCAACGGCCCGGACACGCCGTGGTCGCCGGTGCAGAGCGTGGATGAGGATCTGGATGGCACGCGCCTCCCGATGGCGATCCTGTTGGAGCGGATGGAGGATTATCCCGGCGACGACGCCGAGGAAATCGATCTGGTGAAACTGGCGGGCAAGCCATTGCTGCTGGTGGTTCTGACGACAGACCCGCGCTTTGTCGCGGGCTATGAAGTCATCGCGACGTACACAGCGAAAAACACGGGACAGCCCGCTGATGTGGTGGTAACCATCAGCGGCAAAGTCGAAGCGGATCCGTTCGGGCAGAAAAAACCCTGCATCCTTGAAGTGCCCAACAACAAGATCTTTGCCGGTAGCGACGTCAGCGTGACGTACGAATTGAGCGAGCCAAACGGCGATCTGGTGGGCACTTCCAAACCGGCGACCGGCACCGTGACGGGATCGACTCCGGAGGATTTGCTACCGCCGTTTCTGGTCGCTCCGGCCATCAACCCTATCGACGTGTTGGCCTATCCGAATGGAGTGACGGTACGTATCGAGCACCTACAGGCGCGGGACGGCGACCGGGCACGACTGGTTGAGGTCAATCCACCAGCGGGCTCGCCGCAGTTTCCGTTGGTGGAGTTCAACAGCGAAAAACAGGTGGATACCGTGTTGAGCGCGGCGTTTATGGCGGCGCGACATGGAAAGGACATTGGGTTTCGCTGGAATTTGAATCGCAACGGTGGGCAGGCCGGGAGATCGCCAGTGGCGACATTTAGTGTATTGAAGATGGCCGATGGAGATTCGCGGTTGCCAACACCATGTATTGCTGGTGAAACGAGTAATTCTCTGGATGTGACAAAGTTACTGAGTCGCGACCTACTACAATCCGTTAAATGGTTACATCAAACACCCGGGCAAACGGTGTGGGGCGTGTATGAAGGGATTAGCGATAAAGGCGAAGCCATTACGTGCACCGAACCCAATGGGGAACCCATTAAGCTAATTGGCGATTTCGAATGGCCAATCCCCGTTAAATGGTTGAAAACCCTGCAACACGGCAGCGATCTTTGCGTCAAACTCATGATCAACTCTAATGGAACATCAGACCGTTCAGAAGCCGTGAGCACTCCGACACGCGTGTACAGGGTCCAGAGACAAATCCTTCAATTAACAGAAAGCTTTAATTCATTTCCTCCCTTCTTAAGTACTGAGGAGGGAGAGTTCATAACGCCCAACATTACAATCACAACCAAGAAAACCTCGTCAGCCGGTATCGCTTGGGCAATTCAAACGACTGAAGGCGAGAATTACTTTCCAGCAAAAGTAGACGGCAGGCACTTCGAGATAAACGCAGCAAAAACCGAGTTTAATTTTGGCAGAACGTGTTCGCGGGTCAGTTTTTGGTACACACACGTTGACTATGGTAATCACAGAGTCGAAGTTCGCGATGACACCGGATTTTTATTGGACTCAAGAATCTTGCAACGCAATAGAGGAGTAAGAGCAGATCAACTCGTATTCAATCACGACAACATATATAGCATCATCGTCATCCCCGACTCCTCGGAAGCGCTGGTATTTGACAACTTTGAACTCACCACACAATAAGCCCCCCCGATTTTTCGCCTTTTAAACTGGAGTGTTTAAAAGAAATCTCAAGACACGCCTTCAAGGCTACAAATTCTTGCGCCATTGCCTACAGCTACGCCAGAATCCGCCGGCTTGTGCGTCTTGGGGTCGGGTTCTATTGTGGTGCGGTCGCTGACGAATCAGCGATCGGGTTTAGCGATCCGATACCTTACAGACGCTCAATCCCCAGTCTCAATTGCAGCATTGTCTATCTGCACTTGGCGTCATGGTGGCTGTGCGTGGGAGACCTTCGGGTCTACCCGGGGTTTCTGTGACCCGGATCGCTAACCCGCGTACAGCCGCCACCTTTACTTGTTTAGCGATGAGCCGTGGCGGCTAAATCAACCACGGAGTTTCACCATGATCAAACCAACACCCAACCCACCCGAAACCGATCTCGCCTCCCCCTACGAATCCCTCGATTCCAAAAAACTCAACGACGCCGCCGAACGCGCCCTCGATCATTACCTCTGCCCACCCGGCTCGACCCCACCGCCGCGCAAAACCCGCCGGATGTACGCCGTTACCGCAGACTTCAAAAACGAGGAACTGCTGGCCGATGCCAGCGAAACCCTCGCCTCCGCCAGAACCATCGCCCATGACTTCGCCCACCTCATACCCGCGTCGCAACGACGGACGCTGCTGGGTATCGCGCAATTGATCATGCTCGGCGAGCTGGCGGTGAATCGGGTGATGGATAATCTGGAGCTGCCGCAGTAGCGCCCTCTGACCCATGATCCCTGTGGGAGATTCTATGGTTCATGCCTAGCCCCTAAACCGCTTTAGGGGAGTATTCGCTCTGGTTTTTCAACAGAGCAAATACCACCCGGGCA
>NZ_JBIUWN010000167.1:0-2593 GCF_044743485.1 Pseudomonas sp. NPDC087614
CTTCCTCAGCTGCGAAGGCTGCTTCCAGAACGATCCAGCATTCAGCGCGCTTGGCTTTTTCACGGGACAGCTTGGTTTCACCGAAACCGTCTTCAACCGAGTCCAGCGCAACGTGAACTTCGTCACCGACATTGATAGTCAGATCGCCAGCGTCGTTGTAGAACTGCTCAAGCGGGATGAGTGCTTCAGACTTCAGGCCAGCGTGAACGGTTACCCAGCGAGCTTGGTAATCGATATCAACGATAACACCGCTGATGATGGAGCCTGCCTGAAGGTTCAGGGTTTTTAGGCTTTCTTCAAAGAGTTCCGCAAAGCTTTCGCTCATTTTAATTCCTGTAAATGAGGGCGAAGGATACGCCCATCTCCACACCCCAGACGGTGTGGGTTAGTTTCATATAGAAGAAGCGCCGCAGGACTATGACTGGTCCCCTGCAACCTTCTTGGTCACCCGGCGATATCGCGAATGGCGATCTCGCTCATGATGCGTTCAAGCACCTGATCGATGGACAACTCCGTGGAATCCAGTTGTATTGCGTCAGCCGCCGGTTTTAGCGGGGCTACCGCTCGCTGGGTATCACGCTCGTCGCGTGCACGGATCTCATCTAGCAGACTCGACAGACTAACACCCTCGACTTTGCCCTTCAACTGCAAATATCGGCGGCGCGCCCGCTCCTCGGCACTGGCGGTCAGGAAAATCTTCAGCGGCGCACTTGGAAAAACGACCGTGCCCATGTCGCGACCATCGGCCACCAGCCCCGGCGCCTCCTGAAAAGCACGCTGGCGCTGCAGCAGCGCCTCGCGCACAGCCGGCAATGCCGCCACCTGAGAGGCGCCGGAACCGACGCTTTCAGTGCGGATGACATCGCTGACTTCATCGCCTTCCAGAATGATGCGCTGCAGCTGACCGTCGGTCGCCGCGATGAACTGCACATCCAGATGAGCGGCGAGCTTCTTCAGCAGCTCTTCATTGGTAAGGTCGACACCATGGTTGTGCGCAGCGAATGCCAGCAAGCGGTACAACGCACCGGAATCCAGCAGGTTCCAGCCCAGACGCTTGGCCAGAATTCCGGCTACGGTGCCTTTGCCCGAGCCGCTTGGCCCATCAATGGTGATGACCGGTGCAATGTTTTTCACGACTGAGCCTCTTGTGCCACACGAATACCGACCTGCCCGCACAGCGCGAGGAAGTTCGGGAACGACGTCGCGACGTTAGCGCAGTCATGGATGCGGATCGGTGCGGTGGCGCGCAGGGAGGCCACACTGAAAGCCATCGCGATACGGTGATCGCCGTGACCATGCACTTCGCCGCCGCCAATCTGGCCACCGTCGATGATGATGCCGTCCGGTGTTGGCTGGCACTTGACGCCCAGTGCCAGCAAGCCGTCCGCCATCACTTGAATGCGATCCGACTCCTTGACGCGCAGCTCTTCGGCACCGGTCAGCACGGTACGGCCTTCGGCACACGCCGCCGCCACGAACAGCACCGGGAATTCGTCGATGGCCAGCGGAACCAGCTCTTCAGGAATCTCGATACCTTTGAGTTTAGCTGCTCGCACGCGCAGGTCAGCCACTGGCTCTCCGCCGACTTCACGCTGGTTTTCCAGGGTGATGTCCGCCCCCATCAGGCGCAGGATGTCGATCACGCCAGTGCGGGTCGGGTTGATACCGACGTGTTCGAGCACCAGCTCCGAACCTTCAGCGATCGATGCCGCGACCAGGAAGAACGCCGACGACGAAATGTCGCCCGGCACTTCAATGTGAGTCGCGGTGAGTTTGCCGCCGGACTCGACCGAAGCCGTAGCGCCATCCACGGACACCGAGTAACCGAAACCGCGCAACATACGCTCGGTATGGTCACGGGTCGGAGCAGGCTCGGTGACGGTGGTCTTGCCTTCAGCGTACAGGCCGGCAAGCAGCAGGCAGGACTTCACCTGAGCACTGGCCATCGGCATGGTGTAAGTCAGGCCTTTTAGCTTGCGCCCGCCACGAATGGTCATCGGCGGACGACCTTCAGCCGCGGTTTCGATCACCGCGCCCATTTCACGCAGCGGATTGGCCACGCGATTCATTGGACGCTTGGACAGCGAAGCATCGCCCGTCAGGGTGCTGTCGAAGTTCTGCGCGGCCAGCAGGCCGGACAGCAGACGCATCGACGTGCCGGAGTTACCCAGATAGATCGGGCCCGGCGCAGGTTTCAGGCCGTGCAGGCCGACACCGTGAATGGTCACGCGACCGTGGTGCGGGCCTTCAATGACCACACCCATATCGCGGAATGCCTGCAAGGTCGCCAGGGCGTCTTCGCCCTCGAGGAAGCCTTCGACTTCGGTGACGCCTTCGGCCAGCGAACCGAGCATGATCGAACGGTGGGAAATCGATTTGTCACCCGGTACGCGAATCCGACCGGACAGGCGGCCACCAGGTTGAGCCAGGAAGATCAGATCGTTGGAATTCATAGCGTCCACATAGGCCCTGCGGGCCAGGATTTTACTGTTATGCTCTCGGGCAACCCGGGCGCGTGTGAACTCGCGCTACCTTTGGTGCCCATCCCCTGGATCGACCGCGTCGCGCATGGCGTCGAGGTCGCTGCGAACTG
>NZ_JBIUWN010000168.1:0-2569 GCF_044743485.1 Pseudomonas sp. NPDC087614
CAGTTCAAACTCTACCTGAGCACCGCCGGAGGCGGGTTTGAAGGAGACGATGATGCGTTCCATGGGGGCTACCGAGCCTTCTTTGGCCATGGCTTTTCTCCTTGCGGTTGTGGCCCTGGGGCCTATTCGAGTACCACTTCGAGATCGAGGTGGCACAGCCTGCGATAAATCTCTTCCTTGCGTTCACGCACTTCATTGTTCTGCGGTAACAACTCGCAGCAACTGTGCAGCAGGTGCAGCACTTCCAATGCAAGATCGGGCTCCCAGGCGTGCAGGCCTGAGTCCTGTAATGTCTGATCGAGGGTTTCGAGCTGGTTCTTGGCCAGTTCGTATTTCTTGGCCATGAAGCACAGTCGGGCGAGCGCGAACTGCCAGAAGAAGCGCTCGCGTCCGCCGTGGGCCGATTGCAGTCCTTGCTTGAGGATCTGCACGGCAGGCTTCAAGCCTTCCTTGCGCAGCAGTGGCAGCACCTCTTCGAGGGCTTTTTCCCAGGCTGGCTGGGTTTCGACGTTCTCGCTCTCGACCTTGCGCGGCGCACTGGCGCTTTGCAGATGCGGCATGACGTTGGCGGCGATCCACGCCCGGGTGGACGGATCGGCAAACGGCGCACCGTCATGGAAACGCAACTCGACAATGCCAGGCAGACGCTGAACCAAAAGCGCGAAGTGGATTTCCACTTCGCGCATTGCCAACTCGGCGTTGAGGTTCTGGAGACATTCCCAGACCATTCGCTGGCCATCGAACCAGAACGGTGCCTTCGCCAGGCTCGCCTCCAGTTCCACCAGCAAGTCGGCGTATTTGCCCTGATCGAAACGGTCCTGGTAGAGCTTGAGTTTTTCCAGTGGCAGACCACGCAACACGGTGATCTGTTCGGCGTTGCGCTCAGGCACCGCGTCGATGGTCATCCACAGCAGCGTGCGATTCAGGCGCAAGGCGCGCAGGTCAGTGGCCTTCTGTTTGAGCCACCAGGCGCACAGTGGCCGCGCGCTGTCCTGCTGGGCGCGCAAGGCTTTGTGAGCGTCTCTTTCGTTGTCAATCGGTGCGCCGGGCGTGAGCAACTGGCTCGCGGCTTGTTTGACCTGTGCCACCGCAGCGCCCACCACACCGGGGGCTGGCTGGTTGTCGGCGGCACGCTGGATCATGGTTTTCAGGCGGCGGGAGAGCGGCAGCAGCAGCGGCGCGTCATCACCCAGATGTTCGGTGCAGGCAGCGTCGAGGCCAGCCAGATGCTCGGAGAGCTGCCGGAACATCGGCAATTGCTCTTTGATCGCGATGTTTTCGGTGATGACCTGCTCAAGACGCGGCACCAGCCAGCCAATGGCGGCGGCACGGGTGCGGGGTTTGAGCGGGTGAACGTCGGCCCAGTTGTTTTCCGACAGATGGTGCAGAAGACCGAGGCCGGCCAGCAGCCCCGGGAAGGATTCGCGCTGATACAGCGACCAGGTGAGCCAGGCGCCGACACGCAAATCCTTGGATTGGGTTCGCAGAAGGTTTTCGCTGTTTTCGCGAATTTTCAGCCAGTCGATCTGCCCGCTTTCGTGCATCGACGAGGCTTTGGCCAGCTCGCTTTCCAGTGCCTCGAATTCGCTCGAAAAACGAACGTCTTCGCCCGCGAAATTCTCTTTGGAAACAGAGACTTTAGCGAGTTCGAGGTAATGGGCGGAAAGTTTGCTTGAGTAGGACATCCATGGCCTTTAATTGGGATTACAGTCGTGCGCCTATTGGAATTTCAGGAGCGCTGGACAGTATCGAAGAGCAGTGACATGACTCATCCTATTGAGTGTGTGCTCTTTCAAGTGGGCGCATCGTACTCACGATGATGGCCACTAGCAAGCATCTGATCAAACAACAAGACGAAGTGTTCATTGGTGCTTGTAAGAGATCGCCCTATATGTGACAGGGGATTCCCTGATACCGCTTTAAATTCTCCGCGTTTGCCCAGCACCCTCCAAACCATTGATCCAGAGCATCCAGCGAAGTCAGGCCACTTCATTTCGAACGACCGTCCCAATAAGCGGCGTAAAGCATGACAAAATTTTTAAAAAATAAAAGTAGGACTCTTCCGAAATCCAATCGATCTCTATTAACAATTTACCGCCGACAACATCCATCAATAAAAGTGCCATCAATTTGATGGCATTTCACTTTCTGAAAGTTTCACAAGGCCGGCAATACTGTACATCAGTGCCAACTCAATAATTATCGAAGTTCCCTCCTACATTCTTCTCCTTCAATTTACCCCGCACTTTCACATCCGGAATGCTCTGACAAATGTCAGAGATACTTCTTACATCAATTTATTTCCCGCGTTGCTAGCGTGCCTTGGCAAAACTTTTCCGCGTGGCGATCAAGGATGATCGGACACCGCGCCAAGACTCCCATTGTTTAAGGACAAGCGTATGTTCAGTACGGGCAACTGCGCGCCTTTTACCCTGCAAATCCCAGCCGTTCGTCACGATTTCAAGGTGCTTGCCTTTAAGAAAACTCTGAAAAAGACTTTCTGATTTTGGCAAAATCCCCAGATTCCACCCGCCGAGTTTTCCGATGAAGCAGATGACCTTCGCCGACG
>NZ_JBIUWN010000169.1:0-1797 GCF_044743485.1 Pseudomonas sp. NPDC087614
GACGCGATGCAGATCGTGATCTTCGATATCCAAGCCCTCTTTCTCTTTGCATGGTCTGTGACCGTCCGCGAAAGCGGCTGGACCGGATTCGTCGAAGCTCTCGTTTTCATAGCAATTCTGTTGGCAGGTCTTGTCTACCTGTTCCGAGTGGGCGCCCTTGACTGGGCTCCGGAAGCTCGTCGCAAGAGGCAAGCGAAGCTGAAACAATGAGGCTTTGGCAATGCAATACAATCTCACCAGGATCGACCCCGATGCTCCTAACGAGCAGTATCCGATTGGCGAACGGGAAACCGTTTCCGATCCGTTAGAGGATCAAGTTCACAAAAACATTTTCATGGGCAAGCTGGAAGACGTGCTGAGTGGCGCGGTCAACTGGGGACGCAAGAACTCCCTGTGGCCGTACAACTTTGGCTTGTCGTGCTGCTACGTGGAAATGACCACCGCCTTCACGGCGCCCCACGACATCGCGCGCTTTGGCGCCGAAGTGATCCGGGCATCGCCGCGTCAAGCCGACTTCATGGTTATCGCCGGAACCTGCTTCATCAAGATGGCGCCGATCATCCAGCGTCTCTACGAGCAGATGCTCGAGCCGAAGTGGGTGATTTCCATGGGTTCGTGCGCCAACTCCGGCGGCATGTACGACATCTACTCTGTGGTTCAAGGGGTGGACAAGTTCCTGCCCGTGGACGTCTACGTACCTGGCTGCCCTCCTCGTCCGGAAGCATTTCTGCAAGGCTTGATGCTCTTGCAGGAATCGATTGGCAAGGAGCGTCGTCCGCTTTCCTGGGTCGTTGGCGATCAAGGCGTATATCGCGCCGACATGCCTTCGCAGAAGGATGCGCGCCGCGAACAGCGAATCGCAGTCACCAACCTGCGCAGCCCTGACGAAGTCTGATCCAGATCTGTTCTGACAAAGAAACGAGAAGCTGGCTTCATTCTTTACGTTGACCGAAAGCGAAAAAATAACCATGACTACAGGCAGCGCTCTGTACATCCCGCCTTACAAGGCAGACGACCAGGATGTGGTCGTTGAATTGAACAACCGTTTTGGCGCCGAAGCGTTCACCGCTCAGTCGACCCGCACCGGTATGCCGGTGCTGTGGGTGGCGCGCGCCAGACTCGTCGAAGTCCTGACTTTCCTGCGCAACCTGCCCAAGCCGTACGTCATGCTCTATGACCTGCACGGCGTGGACGAGCGTCTGCGCACCAAGCGTCAAGGGCTGCCTTCGGACGCCGAATTCACCGTGTTCTATCACCTCATGTCGCTTGAGCGTAATAGTGACGTGATGATCAAGGTCGCCTTGTCCGAAAGCGACCTGAGCTTGCCGACCGTCACCAGCATCTGGCCAAACGCCAACTGGTACGAGCGCGAAGTCTGGGACATGTACGGCATCGACTTCAAAGGCCACCCGCACCTGTCGCGCATCATGATGCCGCCGACCTGGGAAGGTCACCCGCTGCGCAAGGACTTCCCGGCGCGCGCCACCGAATTCGATCCGTACAGCCTGAACCTGGCCAAACAACAGCTTGAGGAAGAAGCCGCGCGCTTCCGCCCTGAAGACTGGGGCATGAAGCGTTCCGGGCCGAACGAGGACTACATGTTCCTCAACCTGGGGCCGAACCACCCTTCGGCTCACGGTGCGTTCCGTATCATCCTGCAACTGGACGGTGAAGAGATCGTCGACTGCGTGCCGGACATCGGTTACCACCACCGTGGTGCCGAGAAGATGGCTGAGCGTCAGTCCTGGCACAGCTTCATTCCTTACACCGACCGTATCGACTACCTCGGCGGTGTGA
>NZ_JBIUWN010000169.1:1807-2556 GCF_044743485.1 Pseudomonas sp. NPDC087614
CGGCATCAAGGTGCCAGAGAAGGTCGACGTCATCCGCATCATGATGGCCGAGTTCTTCCGGATCACCAGCCACCTGCTGTTCCTGGGTACTTACATCCAGGACGTTGGTGCGATGACCCCGGTGTTCTTCACCTTCACCGACCGCCAGAAGGCTTACACGGTGATTGAAGCCATTACCGGTTTCCGTCTGCACCCGGCCTGGTACCGCATCGGCGGCGTCGCACACGACCTGCCACGCGGCTGGGAAAAACTGGTGAAAGATTTCGTTGAATGGCTGCCAAAACGCCTCGACGAATACACCAAGGCGGCACTGCAGAACAGCATCCTCAAAGGTCGTACCATCGGCGTTGCCCAGTACAACACCAAAGAAGCCCTGGAATGGGGCGTCACCGGTGCGGGCCTGCGTTCGACCGGTTGCGACTTCGACCTGCGTAAAGCGCGTCCATACTCCGGCTACGAAAACTTCGAGTTCGAAGTGCCGCTGGCGGCCAATGGCGATGCCTATGATCGCTGCATGGTCCGCGTCGAAGAGATGCGCCAAAGCATCAAGATCATCGACCAGTGCATGCGCAACATGCCGGAAGGCCCGTACAAGGCGGATCACCCGCTGACCACGCCGCCGCCCAAAGAACGCACGCTGCAGCACATCGAAACCCTGATCACGCACGTCCTGCAAGTTTAGGTTGGCGGCAAGTACGGGGCCCACCCAAAAATCAGGGACGTGGGGTTGAGGGGTTGGTTGTGGTGCA
>NZ_JBIUWN010000170.1:0-2447 GCF_044743485.1 Pseudomonas sp. NPDC087614
CTCGAGCGGTTGCAACATCTCTACGGTCGGGGGGGTGGGCGAACTGCGTCGCATCGAAAACCGTTTCAACGGTTCGGTGAACCAGTACTTCCTGTGCGACCGTGGCCGTTTCGGTTATGGCTACGTCAACCGCACCGACCGTCCACGTCAGCCGCTGCTGGCCGACGGCACGAAACTGGGCCTGGATCAGGCGCTGGACAAGGCTGCCGATCTGCTGCGCGGGCGCAACATCGTCGGTATCGGTTCGCCGCGTGCCAGCCTCGAAAGCAACTACGCGCTGCGTGAACTGGTTGGCGCCGAGCACTTCTACTCTGGTATCGAAGCGTCCGAACTAGAGCGCATCCGTCTGGTTCTGCAAGTGCTCAAAGACAGCCCGTTGCCCGTGCCGAACATGCGCGACATCGAAGACCACGACGCCGTATTCGTCCTCGGTGAAGACCTGACCCAGACCGCCGCCCGTATGGCCCTGGCCCTGCGTCAGTCAGTCAAAGGCAAGGCTGAAGACATGGCCGAAGCCATGCGCGTCCAGCCATGGCTCGACGCCGCTGTGAAAAACATCGGTCAGCACGCGCTGAACCCGCTGTTCATCGCCAGCCTGGCTGAAACCAAGCTCGACGACATCGCCGAAGAGTGCGTTCACGCCGCTCCCGACGATCTGGCGCGCATCGGTTTCGCCGTGGCTCACGCTCTGGATGCCAGCGCCCCTGCCGTTGAAGGTCTGGACGCTGAAGCTCTGGAACTGGCCAAGCGCATTGCCGACGCCCTGATCAAAGCCAAGCGTCCGCTGATCATCGCCGGTACTTCGCTGGGCTCCAAAGCCCTGATCGAAGCGGCGGCAAACATCGCCAAGGCTCTGAAGCTGCGCGAGAAGAACGGCTCGATCAGCCTGATCGTGCCGGAAGCCAACAGCCTCGGTCTGGCCATGCTCGGTGGCGAATCGGTGGATGCTGCGCTGCAAGCCCTGATCGACGGCCAGGCTGACGCCATCGTCGTGCTGGAAAACGACCTGTACACCCGCACCTCGAAAGCCAAGGTCGATGCCGCATTGAACGCTGCGAAAGTGGTGATCGTTGCCGACCATCAGAAGACCGCCACCAGCGACCGCGCGCATCTGGTTCTGCCGGCGGCCAGCTTCGCTGAAGGCGACGGTACGCTGGTCAGCCAGGAAGGTCGCGCCCAGCGCTTCTTCCAGGTTTTCGACCCGCAATACATGGACGCAAGCATTCTGGTTCACGAAGGCTGGCGCTGGCTGCACGCCCTGCGCTCGACCCTGCTGAACCAGCCGATCGACTGGACGCAACTGGACCACGTCACCGCGGCCGTGGCGTCGAGCACCGAGCAACTGGCACGTATCGTCGACGCTGCACCGTCTGCTGCGTTTCGCATCAAGGGTCTGAAACTGGCGCGTGAGCCGCTGCGTTATTCCGGTCGCACCGCGATGCGCGCCGACATCAGCGTTCACGAACCGCGTACTCCGCAAGACAAAGACACCGCGTTCGCCTTCTCCATGGAAGGTTACTCGGGCTCCGTCGAACCGCGTCAGCAGGTGCCATTCGCCTGGTCGCCGGGCTGGAACTCGCCGCAGGCCTGGAACAAGTTCCAGGACGAAGTCGGTGGTCACATCCGCGCTGGCGACCCGGGTACCCGCCTGATCGAAAGCACCGGTGATTCGCTGAACTGGTTCGCCGCTGCGCCGCGTGCGTTCAACCCGGCGCCGGGCACCTGGCAAGCCGTGCCGTTCTTCCACCTGTTCGGCAGCGAAGAGAACTCTTCGAAAGCCGCTCCGGTACAAGAGCGCATTCCGGCGCCATACGTTGCACTGGCCAAGTCCGAAGCCGATCGTCTGGGCGTCAACGACGGTGCCCTGCTGAGCCTGAACGTGGCCGGCCAGACCCTGCGTCTGCCATTGCGTATCAATGAAGAACTGGGCGCAGGTCTGGTGGCATTGCCTGCGGGCATCGCTGGCATTCCACCGGCATTCGCCGGCGTATCCGTCGACGGTCTGCAGGAGGCAGCGCAATGACCTGGTTCACCCCTGAAGTGATCGATGTGATCCTCTCGGTCGTCAAAGCCATCGTGATTCTGCTGGCCGTTGTGGTCGCGGGTGCGTTGCTCAGCTTTGTCGAACGTCGCCTGCTGGGCTGGTGGCAGGACCGTTACGGTCCGAACCGCGTTGGCCCGTTTGGTATGTTCCAGATCGCCGCCGACATGCTGAAGATGTTCTTCAAGGAAGACTGGACCCCGCCGTTTGCCGACAAAGTGATCTTCACTTTGGCGCCGGTGGTGGCCATGTCCGCCCTGCTGATCGCGTTTGCGATCATCCCGATCACCCCGACCTGGGGCGTGGCGGATCTGAACATCGGCCTGGGGGGTGACGGCGGGGACCCCCCCGGAGGGGGGGGTGGGGGGGTTTTGTATGAACATGTGTGTAGGGCGGGGTGGTCCCC
>NZ_JBIUWN010000171.1:0-2426 GCF_044743485.1 Pseudomonas sp. NPDC087614
AGGTGAATAGTACGGCACGACCAGTCTCTTTCCGCCCCCGATATGCTTTTTTTGGAAAAACCGGAGAGGCGACAACTATCCTGACACCGGGGGGGATACTTGGGTCTTTTCATCCCGCAGGTTGAGTAGCGTGCTGTATACGTACTGAACATAGCTCTCAAAATCCTTTCTCGTGTTTGTTGTGCTAGACATTTTTATACCGTTGAGATTTGTCACGGAGATTGTGGGGGGGCATGTTTGTTGAGGTTTTCGGAGGCCAACTAAATTGAGATCAGCCGCCGATTTGGAGTGACATTACTCTCGCTATAGCGAAATAAGATATCCAGGGCGCTTGCGGTTGAATAAAACGATTTTGCCTTGATCCCACGTTTTCTCCGAGTGTAGGCAATCTAGATATCTTCCCCATAGTTCTAGTGCGAACTGTTTTTCTGGTAAATAGCTATATCGATCGTAGTGGGCAGACTGCACATCGTTGCGTCCATGAGACAAGATCCAGCTTCGTGTTTCTTTAGTGATTCCCAGGGAAGCCATCAGCGTTTCAGCGCTTACGCGCACGTTTGCGTAGCTGAAATATCGCGTTTTGCCAGCCCCGCTCAGAGCTTTTCCAGCATCACTGAATCGCTTGCCCGCAGTGTCCGGAGGAATACAGAACGGGCCTGGTCCGACCTTGCTCTCAAACAAAGGCTTCAGGACTTCTTTTAATTCGATCAGTGAGTGGCAGTAAGTGGTCCCATGCTTGAGCTTTTGGTCCTTTCCCGTCGGTAAGGTGCAGAAGGAGTCATTAAGGAGGGTGCACTGATTTTGGTTAGAATATTATGCTTTATCTATAGCTTTTTGTTCTAAGTCGTCACGAGCGAGTCGATTTTCTGTTGACTATGCTAGCAGCACAATCCCAACCTTGGTGATGGTACGGAGCAGCGGTCGCATGGATGCTACGGTCAATCAGTGTGCTCCGTTCACATGGGCGTTTCTGCCGAATGTATTCATCCCGACTTTTGGCCGCTGGCGAGCCTTTATGCGCGCTGAGGGGGTCTCTATTTGTTCACCATCTAATCCTCTGAAAAAGTGGTTTCCCCTTGGAGTTGGAAGCCTTTCGCCAGGCTTTTTTGCTGCGTCACACATTGAAAATAAAAGACGATAAGGATGAATTATGTACATACCCTCTGACCCCAAAGTTATACAAACTGTCGCCGAAGACGGGTTTGTGCGGCGCTGGGTCTTTTGGCTGCCACTGGTTATAGCAACTCTTCTGGTTTATTTAAGTCCTGAAGAGCATGGGGCATTATCGGGGAGCTTGAAATTTTTCACCTGGCTGCCCGTGCTTGTTTTTCCTTCAATAGATGTTTGGGCCAGTAGGTCCTCTTTTCCAGAGGACACAAGACTCCTGTTTTCCTTCTTTGCCTATGCCTCTATCTACTATGCCGTCCTGGTCGCAGGCTGGGAGAAATACACGCTGGCTTTTATAGGCGATCGCAACTCTCCTAAACGGCATCTCAAACCGCTGATCGTTATGCTGTATCTATTGCCGCCATTACTGCTGTTCAGTGTGGCCCTTCCCGCTGAAGAGAAGTGCTTGAACCTGTGCATTCACGAATCAAGACTTCTGCAACTTATCTACGGGTTCTTGTTGTCGTTTTGGTTGGGCTTTGGCCTGGCGTCGCTGTACTGGTGGATTAGAAATTTCTCAAAGATTCATTTCTAAAAAATAAGAGAGGTACGCCATGGCTAGCTCGCAAATAGATTATTCCACGTTTGAACCTGACTGGTGGGATGGTGTTGGCGTTTCTGCCGAAGCCGTAAAGGGTGGGATTGAAAAAGCGATCCATGAAGCCTATGGCGGTAGCCTCTCTGAATCGAACCAAAAAGCGCTGGCTGACGCGGCGTATCAGCACCATCTGGCACAAAACGCCATGAAGGCCTCGGCCGCGGCAGCCAAAGAGGCGCTGCAGTATGCCGACCTACCTGATTCCCCGTTGTATAAAAATGCGACGGCGACGGCCAAGGCCTATGAGTCGATTGCAAAAAGTGCCATGGGTGAGGCCAACCAGATCATGAGCAATGCCAATGCCGGTGGTGCGTTGGCAACCAATTTCAGCCGCCTGGCGTCAGTACTGGGGCCCGCCATCAACATTGCCCAACTGGGGACGGCGATGAACACGGGAGACGCCTATGAGGTCGGCAAGACGGCGGTCACCGTAT
Organism: Pseudomonas sp. NPDC087614; assembly: GCF_044743485.1. Classification (NCBI taxonomy): domain Bacteria; kingdom Pseudomonadati; phylum Pseudomonadota; class Gammaproteobacteria; order Pseudomonadales; family Pseudomonadaceae; genus Pseudomonas; species Pseudomonas sp. NPDC087614. Next base: position 2,200 of record NZ_JBIUWN010000171.1, read on the forward strand.
TGGCCGGCATGGCCATCGGGTCGCTTGCTGCCGCCGCCATGACCGCCGCAGGCGCCCCCATTTTGGCCGCGACGGCCGCCTCAATTGTGCTCGGGTTCGCTGCCAGCAAGTTCTGGGGTAAAGGGGGACAGACCCTGAGGGATCCCCGATTTTTCTTACAGAAAATCAAGAAGTTGGAATATTGAAGAGGCCTGCATGAGTCGGCAACTTGGTTTGCACCACACAAA
>NZ_JBIUWN010000172.1:0-2411 GCF_044743485.1 Pseudomonas sp. NPDC087614
ATGCCCGGCGAGTGAATGACACGGTGTCGGCGAGTTTGTATGGGGCGGCGGCGTTGGTGGCGGTGGTGGATAGTCAGGTGCGGATGGGGTTGGGGGTTAAGGAAATGTCCGTCAAGCTTCCGGGCGGCAGGATGGGAAGCGCACCAATGCTGACGTTGTTTGGTGGGGTGATTGGTGCGCTTTCTACTGGTGCTGCAATAAACGAATTCCAATCCCTGCAATCACGATTGGAAAGCGCCCAAAACCAAGTCGATCCATGGCTGCAGATGCGTCAGATCGCGGTCGGAGGGCAGGTAGCAGCCTTCGGCGCCCAAGCGATATTGGGGCTTGGCTATACCGCCCGCGCCTTGGCCGGTTCAGTAACAGCGGAAGTCGCCATCTTGCGCTACACGCTCTACATGGGACCGTTGAACTGGATCATTCTAGGCCTTGGCGTACTGTATCTGACTGCCTGGATTTTTGAGAAAACACCGCTGCAAAACTTCCTGAACAATTGCTGTTGGTCTAAAGCGCGTGCTATCGATCTGGACCCCATCGCGCCTAAAGCCCAACACGACGAACTCGACCGTTTGTATCTCATCCTCTATACGCCTCGGGTCACCATGCAAAGCAGTTCTAATCAGGCGACTGATAACGGTCGTTCCGGTCTGGCGTTCGTCAGCGCCATTGATTCTCTGACCATCGATTTGCCAGGCGCCGAGCCAAACAGTGTCTACCTGGAGCTGAGCATGGTCGGTGACCCGGTGGATACCCTCGCAAACCGCTACCTGATCAAAAATAGTCCGAGCGACTATTTCAGGCCACCCCGTCCGTGGCGCGATATGACGCCCTTCTGGTTGTCCGACAGCAGTTGCCAGTGGATACCGTTCGAGGAGGGTCAGGGCCTGCGTATAAGCGGTCCTTTCAAAGAGGTGAAAGACTTGCTGAACACACCACCCAGCACGTTGTCGCTAAGGTTGCGTTATCGCACCCCACTGATCGCGATACTCGGCGCTCGAAGTTTTATCGGCGGGGAGCGAGGTTTGGCTTTTACCTTGAACAACTCCACGGGTGTCGTAGCGCTGCGAGCCGACCCAACGCCTGAACTTGATCGTGTACCGAATTATCCGCTCGGTGAGGATCATCCCGGCGCCATTTACCTGCAACCCAAGGACAAACGATGAGTACGCCACCGGCGGGCACAACGGGAAAAAGGATTTTTTCGCGTAATGACTATCTGGCTCCATTGCCCATTCCCACGGGTGAAAAGCCTTGTGATGTGCTCAACACCATCTGGCGCAAGAACGAGGTGTTTCTCGATATCGGTAACTACAGCATCGGTTCGACGGTCATGGTGATGTGGCCGTCGCTGATGGTATTTGTATTTATGGGCTTCATCACTCCAGACCCCGGGCTGATCTGGATTGCGGCGTTATTGATCATAGGCATCCCTTCAATATTTGTGATTCAAGGCCTCTTCCGCGAAGTCCCCTTACCTATACGCTTCAACCGCCAACGCCGCGAAGTCTGCGTCCCCCGCAACGATGGCGAATTCTGGATCGTCCCTTGGGAAACCGTGACAGCCGCCGCCACCCAGCATTCATCAGTCAGTCAGGCCGGCAAAGCCACGATGGGTCTACTGGTCATCGGTTTCGAAAACCCCGACCCGCACGCTACGGAAGACAACAAGCATTTTTCGCTGGGCTTCAACTGCGGTGGCGGCACCACGGCAATGGCGTTGTGGGAATGCATGCGCAGTTATATGGAAATTGGCCCGCAAGTTTTGCCACAGACAAATGACTTCGAGGGCGGACGAGAAAAGCTGCGGGGCAGAGGCGTCTTTTGGGGCATTTGTTGTGAATATGTGGATGGCATCAGACATCATTTGGTCGCGCAAGAGGTTGGCAAGGCAGCGTGGCTGATCATTGCTGCAGTGCTCTTGGGGGCACCACTGGCGATGATGTTGCAAGAGTGGAAGTTATCGCCACCGCCCGAGCTTTCTAATCCCGACATCATCGAATGGTCAAAACCACTCCTCCCGGAGCAATGGACCAAACGCTCCCCGGAGTTGGAAGAAGCCATCGTCAAGCGCGAAGCCGAGTTGGCCGGGCGAGTGGAGGCGCAGTCATGAGTACGCCACCGGCGGGCACTACGAAAAAAAGAATGTTTTCGCGCAATGATTACTTGGCGCCATTGCCGATTCCAACCGGTAGAAAACCCTCTGATGTGCTGAATATCATCTGGCGTAAAAACGAGGCGTTTCTCGATGTGGGTAACTACAGCATCGGTTCTGCGGTGATGGTGATGTGGCCGACGATGATGGTGTTTTTAGCTATTTCCCCCGGTGTCAGGATAGTTGTCGCCTCTCCGGTTTTTCCAAAAAAAGCATATCGGGGGCGGAAAGAGACTGGTCGTGCCGTACTATTCACCTG
>NZ_JBIUWN010000173.1:0-2396 GCF_044743485.1 Pseudomonas sp. NPDC087614
CGAGACGGATCACGGACTGTTGAAGCTTAAAGTTACTGACCTGGCTGGACTTGCCGGCCAGCGGAATTGAAGAGGTAGGCCATGGCCAAGAGCAATGCGCAATTACAGAAGGACAAGCGAGCCAAGGAGAAGGCGCTGCTCGACCGGATCGGCGCCGAGAAGCGGCCGCTGATTGTTTCGAAAGCGCTTGATGATGCGCTTCAGGTGCTGGGCGAGCGCCACGGCTTCGAGGAATGGCAGGAGACGGTCTCCAGCTTCATCATCAATCTGGCCGCAGCGCCGGCTGAAGAGTCGGAACGCTTCGCAAGCATGTCGCGACCGGAAATCGTAGTTAAGGAAAAGTGGTCGCGGCAGCTTGAAGAGTTCGCCAAGACGGGGATTGAACCTTTGCTCGACCGCGTCAAAGCGCGCGGATAATCAGTTTATTTGTCGGGCAACAGTTGTTAAGTCCACCCAGTTGGCTGATGCAATATGGTCTTTTTGTTCACGCAAAGATGAGTTCTCAATCAGCTTGTCTTTTATTAATTTGAGAGTCTCCTGATCAGCTTTTTCGACCACGATCTCAAGCTGCGTGTCTTTAACGCGGCTTAGCTTAATCGCCGCGATTTGCGCTCCAATTAGCAGTGACCAGACCACAAATGGTTCACCGTTCTGAGGATGTCCTTCTTGGACCCTGACCTCTTCAATTACCACCAAGTTGGCATTATTAATTTGGCTTACTGAAAGCTTTGGCATTTGTGATTCCTCATATCGGCTCCGTGCCGAGCCAAAACAAATAACCCATCCACTCCCAAATTGCCACTGTCGCATCCGGTCACGGAGGGCGGCGCCTGACTGGAGATAATCCATGGATAAAAACACGAAGATCCTGATCCCGGAGATCCCTGGTGAGTGGACCCAGTGCCAGCGTAACGGCAGCCTCAACGTGTGGAACGGGGCGGATCATCACCGATTTCACCGTACCACTACCGACCAGCCTGAAGTAAGCCTGCGGCCCCCGGAAAACGGCCTGTACGCCGAACGTATCGATGGAGCTTGGTATTGGGTGTCTGGCTGCGCCAAGTGCAACGGAACCGGTGAGCAGTACAGTTATTCGGTGTGCGACAAGCACAACGTTTGCCGCCTGTGCGGCACTCACCGCTCTAAGCTCACGGAAACACCATGGGGCCATCCTGACGGCTTTACGTGCAAACCCTGCCAAGATGCCGAAGACGCAGTTGCGAAAGCGGCGGCGCTGGCCAAGGTCGCCGAGAGCGACTACGACGAGTGGGACTATCGTCTCCAAGACGAATGCAAGTGCCCGCATTGCGCCACCGTCATCCACATCGAGACGGAAGATTACGGCGACAAGAACATGGCCTGCGATACCTGCGCCGGCGAATTTGAGCTGGTCACCGAGTACACCGTTCAGTTCACCACCACGGTGATCGGCGATCGCATCACCGCCTGAACCGGCCCCATGCCGGGTCGAACACAAATACCGCAAAGGGCGGCAATTTGCCAGCAAGGCCGAATTCAGACGATGCTTGGCTCTTCAACCAGCCGATGCTTCGACTCCATGTAACTGGCCAGGTCGATCACCTCGCGAAGGAACACGCCCACCTCAAGCTTCACTGCGTCGTCCGGCAGCCCTATCCGTTTTAGCATCGCTTTAGCGTCCTCTTCGATAGCCGCTAGCGCATCTACATCGCTCTGTAACCTCATGTCGGCCTCCTGCCAGTGTGAGTTCAGAGATACATACCCCACTTATACGAATCACGCCAGCCGGCGAGCTGCGGCATCAGTTACTCGACTGAATGGCAACCATCGCAATGTCGCCATATGCCCAAATAAGCGACCCCGCTATAGCCAGCCAAAAAATGAATCGTTTGATCCAGAGTAAAGGCCGCACAAAAACAAGCCGAAGTTGATTGATTGCTTTGGAGCTAAAGCCTCGGGGAGAAAGTCGCTCAAGAGCGTTCGCCGCTTGCTCCTGCGCCGCAAACGCGAAGACCGCAGTGACAGCGCCGCTTCGCATAAACCAATCTGGAGCAGTACGACCAGAAGGCATTAGCACTCCAAACCATGCACCGATTGGCGTCACTAAAGCCAGTACGGCCAAGAATAGTGCAAGTGCTAATGCTGGAATTATCGACCATTGAGTCATTTCCTTGTAGCCAGGCTTTGGCGGCTCTTCCCTAGACATTTCCAACCCTCAACTTTTGAACGTCGAATATACAGACGAGGATCCCCTATGTCCGCACAACAGAAGAAACACCCCTTCGATTTCAAAACTCAATACGGGCTCGGCTTCAGCACTCACGGCGTTTTTCAAGGTTGTTGTCGCGTCGCCGTCTAACTATGCCGCTCTTTTCTCGGTCTGCTGCTGCCGATCCGGGTTCAACATCACAGTGCCC
>NZ_JBIUWN010000174.1:0-2144 GCF_044743485.1 Pseudomonas sp. NPDC087614
GTAATGGCTAAGCTGACCAAGCGTCAAAAGGCTATCGCCGGCAAAATCGAAGCAGGCAAGGCCTACAACATTGTAGACGCCGCTGCTCTGCTGGCTGAGCTGTCGACTGTCAAGTTCAGCGAGTCGTTTGACGTTGCTGTAAACCTGGGTGTAGACCCGCGTAAATCCGACCAGGTTGTTCGTAGCGCTACTGTGCTGCCACACGGCACTGGCAAGACCGTTCGCGTTGCTGTGTTCACTCAGGGTCCAGCTGCTGAAGCCGCTCTGGCTGCTGGCGCTGACCGCGTAGGTATGGACGACCTGGCTGCCGAAATGAAAGGTGGCGACCTGAACTATGACGTAGTGATTGCATCCCCGGACGCCATGCGCGTTGTAGGTCAACTGGGCCAGATCCTCGGTCCACGTGGTCTGATGCCTAACCCGAAGGTCGGCACCGTGACTCCAGACGTAGCTACTGCGGTTAAGAATGCTAAAGCTGGTCAGGTTCGTTATCGCACCGATAAAAACGGCATCATCCACACTTCCGTTGGCAAGATGGGCTTCGAAGCCGTCAAGCTGAAGGAAAACGTTGAAGCTCTGATCGCAGATCTGAAGCGTATCAAGCCAGCTTCCTCGAAAGGTATTTACGTCAAGCGCGTTACCCTGAGCACCACTATGGGCCCAGGTCTGGTTATCGATCAGAGCTCGCTGGACGCGTAAGACAAAGGTTGGCGCGATTGATCGCGCCAATTGAAAGATTGGGGTCCCTGCCTGGCGGGGGCTATCCAAGACCGTAGGCGACGCAAGTCTTAAACCATAAGCCTACGCAGATGGTGCTCCCGGTTCCTTACCGAATCAGACACCAAAACGACATTCGGTTTCGATCGAATGAAACGGTAACAAGCAGGAGTTAAACCCGTGGCAATTAATCTCGCAGACACGTAGGCCATCGTCGCTGAAGTCAACGAGGCTGCCAAAGTCGCTCTGTCCGCTGTCGTGGTTGATGCCCGTGGCGTAACAGTAGGCGCAATGACCGGACTCCGTAAAGAGGCTCGTGAAGCTGGCGTTTACGTACGTGTTGTACGTAACACCTTGCTCAAGCGCGCTGTTGCTGACACTCAATACAGTGTCCTCAACGACGTGTTCACCGGCCCGACCCTGATTGCATTCTCGAACGAACATCCGGGCGCTGCTGCCCGTATTTTCAAAGAGTTTGCCAAGGGTCAGGACAAGTTCGAGATCAAGGCAGCTGCGTTCGAGGGCAAGTTCCTCGCAGCTAATCAGATCGACGTACTGGCAACTCTGCCGACCCGTGACGAAGCAATTTCTCAGCTGATGAGCGTGATTCAAGGCGCTACCAGCAAATTGGCTCGTACTCTGGCGGCAATTCGCGACCAGAAAGAAGCTGCCGCAGCCTAAGGCTCGTCAACTTCTCGCGTTTTTTGTTTATTTCGATGGTCGCGTAGGCCGTCCCCCAATTCAGGAATTGAGTCATGTCTCTGACTAACGAACAAATCATCGAAGCAATCGGCCAGAAATCCGTAGTGGAAATCGTTGAGCTGATCAAAGCGATGGAAGAAACCTTCGGTGTTACCGCTGCTGCTGCTTCGGCTGGTCCAGCTGCTGCTGCCGCTGTTGTTGAAGAGCAAACCGAGTTCAACGTTGTTCTGCTGGAAGCTGGCGAGAAGAAGGTTAACGTGATCAAGGCAGTTCGTGAACTGACCGGTCTGGGCCTGAAAGAAGCCAAAGAGAAAGTAGACGGCGCTCCTCAGGTTGTAGCTGAAGGCGTTTCGAAAGAAGCTGCTGAAGACGCCAAGAAGAAGCTGGAAGAAGCAGGCGCTAAAGTCGAGCTGAAGTAAGTATCGACTTTGCTCCTCCAGCCCGAGCGTAAAGCGACAGGCTGATGGCTGGTGGCTCTTGCCACCGGCCTTTTTCCGTTATTGGCAGCCGACTGGGTCGGTGCTGATAAAGGTGCTTTAACCACCCGATGTGGTGGCGCAAACCATGGGGTTTGCACGATTTTCTGGCTGCTCCCGTCGGGAGGGGCCAAACAAGCAGGTGACCAAGCTGGGGAACGCTGATGGCTTACTCATATACTGAGAAAAAACGTATCCGCAAGGACTTTAGCAAGTTGCCGGACGTCAACTTGCTAAAGTCCTTGCGGA
>NZ_JBIUWN010000175.1:0-2137 GCF_044743485.1 Pseudomonas sp. NPDC087614
CCCCAACCCCATCCGCACCTGACTATCCACCACCGCCACCAACGCCGCCGCCCCATACAAACTCGCCGACACCGTGTCATTCACTCGCCGGGCATCCATTCCCTCCAGCACCCCGGCCTCGCTCAAATAATTCTGCACATTCACCACGTTCACCAACAACGCCGCCAACGGCACCACTCCCCCGCTGTTGACCACCACGGGCGAATTCACAATCCGCTCCACCCGCCCAACCCCAATGGCTTTCCCCGTCTTGTTCACCCATTCACCCAACGCCTCGGCCCGTTGCCCGAACAACTTCCACACTTGCCGCGCGCCCTCGGTCACGAACTGCAAACGGCTTTCCCCGCCCAACCTCGCGGCAATAAAAATGCTCATCCACGACGCGCTGAAACCCTTGTCACCCTTGAGCAACAACAACGCTGCACCCAGCCGATTGACCAGCACATTCCATTGACTGTCGGCCTCGCGGGCCATGGTCGCGATGTCATCCAGCACCACCACACTCAACGGCGCCAGGGCCTGATGGGTGGCGCTGATGTTGTCGGCGGACAGGGCGGCCATCAACTCGCCAAGGCGCGAGGCGTTGTTGACTGCCGCCTCAAGCGACGGTGTCCAGGCGTTGAACAGTTGCCGGAGTGCGCCACCGTCGGCGGCGCGCACGTAGTCGGCGTATTGCTCGGCGCCTTGGGCGCGGATGCATTGGGCGGTCAGGCAACCGCTGGCGAGCTCAGTCAGCCATTGGCGGGTTTCGAGGTCGTCGTAATCGACAAACCAGGTGCCGCTGGCCGAGCGTTTCAGGTACACGCCACGGTCGGCGAACAACGCAGTGTGGCGTTGTTCGAGTTGTTGGAAGTGGCCGGCGGCGGTGTCGGTGAACCATGTGTCCATGGCATCGAGGTCGATGTACTTGCCGACCTTGGCGCTGAACGCATGATTGTTGAGATTGGCTTGTTTCTCCGCGCGATATTGCCGGACCACTTCCTCCGCTTCGTAGTACAAGTCGGCCGGAATAAACGCCCGCACCGGGCCGACGATGGCTGCGATACGCGCATCACGAGTGGCCGCTTCGGCCTGGGTCGGCCGACCGCCGTATTGACGATCCCGGGTTTCAACCCTGAGTTCTTCATGCAGGCGATCCTGGGTGTCGAGCATGATCTGGCCCTGCTCGGGCGTGAGGCTGATGTCGCGATCCTTGTAGCGATAACTGAGATTACCGGCCAGTTCGGCGCCATCCTCGCTGATCAAGCTGCGCACAAAGCCGCCGATGCTCAGGCGCAGATTGTTTTCGCCCAACCATTTTTCGTGGCCGGCTTCCAGCCATTCCTGTTCGTGGTTGATGTCGCGCAACACACCCAAGTCATCGTCCAGACAGGCGAAGACGGCGAACAATCCCTCTCTTTGCGCTTTGGCGTTTTCCAGCCAATCCCGCGTGCCCTGCCCGTCCCATGACTCGGTGCTCCATTCGCCCGGCGGCTCGTCGCTGGCGTCAGGATGTTGATCGAGAACCTTGTGACGCTCGCGGATGCGGTGCTTGGCGTCTGTGTAGGCTTTGATGTTGGATGGAGTTGGGTCGTCTAACAGCGTTGCGCCAAGGGCGTCGGTGTCCTCGGCGTTTTTTTGCTGATCGGCTTTCATCGACCGGGCGTAGGTGCCGGGGATCAGTTCGGCCAAGACCTCATCGCACTTGTCCAACGGCGGACAGTGCGGAGCTTGTAACTCATCGGCCACCGTGCGCAGGGCAATGTGGCGCATGTGCTGGCTGCGTTTGGCGCTGCTCTCGCTCAGTGACTGGCAGTGCTCGGCGTTCAAGGGGAATTCGCTGTAAAGCATCCAGGCGTCGTGGATTTTTTGCAGCGCCAGGCCCGTGAGTGTGGCGTCGGCTACCGGAGTGGCCGCCGCGTCCAGCGCCTGTTCCTGCAACAAGCCCTGCGGCGAAATAGCAAAACGCTTGAGCGGCCCCTGATGCTGCCAGAGGTACACAAACCCTGCGCGCAAACGACGTGCTGCCATCGGTCGGCTCTGCGGCGTAATACCGGGAACGCAACAAGCGTGTTCAGCCTTTTCGTGCGCCAGCGCGTAACGCACCGGCACCACAAACAGTTCGGGCTGACTGGCGGGACACGGATGCACCGTGCAA
>NZ_JBIUWN010000176.1:0-1960 GCF_044743485.1 Pseudomonas sp. NPDC087614
CGCGGGTCGATGTCGGGCTGGTCCGGATGTCGGCAATAGCCGACGCGGCGGATCACCTGCGAGCGAGAGTCCATGACCGACAGCGTCGGCGTGGCAGTGTCGTGGTGAACAATCATGGTCGGCGGCGTCCGTCATACACATGGGTGAAGACTGAACGCTTTTGACTCGCGCCGATACTGTAAGAACTAACAGGTGCAGTTTCAGCCATGCAGACCGGGCCGTCGTATTTCTTGCCGCCAGTGAATGATCGCGCCCCTCAATTCCAGGCAAAAAGGGATCTGAAAAACGAAGGCTTATGGTTTCTCACGCTCGGGGGTGCGCGCCGCACCTCGCCCTCGAGACTTTTAGCTGGCGCAGGTTTTTCCGCAGGTTTGGCGTACTGTGCGTTGAACTCTTGGGTACGAACCTGCTGAGCCGTCAGGCCAGTCGCTTCCATTTTGAAAATAATATTCATTGCTTCGTCATGCCCCCAGCGTTGCTTGGCGACATCCCAGATTCCTTGTTCTTTCAAATACCCGATCAGGCCTTGGACGTTATTTTTAAAACTATTCACAAGATCCGAATAGGCCTCAGGAGAGTCAACGGCATCCAGTCGAATCGTTGAGTCAAAAAACGAACTTTCAGGAACCGCGGCATAACTGATCGATTGCTGCTGCGGTGCTATTTCACGAATCATCGGCTCGATATCAATGCTGGATTCTGGCTTGTAGTGCCCGGAATGATTGCTGATGATTAATCTCGTGGGGTCCGTTTCATCACTTCGCAACACGCCGGCGAAAACTGGCAATCCCATCCCGGGCTGCATGCCCATATGCTGAAAGTACATATTGGCAAAGAGACGAAGTTTGTTGTCTTGATCACGGAACATGGTGATCGCTTGACCGGACGAAGACAGGCTCCATTGTGAGGACTCACCCTGGTAAACCTCCATCCCTCGCCCGTAAACCGATCCCGTGCTTTGGAAAGCGCTTTTCTCCTGATTCCAGATCAGTTCCTCGAACCATCCTGTTCCAATACCTTTGGCCATGGGGTTGACGACATCGCTGATCAAAATATCCACAGGAATCTTTATTGTGCCCTGCCAATCGTAGAAGTTGAGCGGGCGGTTTCCGACCATTTGGTATTGATTCAAACCATCGACGTTCCCCAATGGATCCGGGCCGGCCCACCGCTGCAACCACGGTGCGTAGTACCGATATCCATAGAAGTAAAGTCCTGTCGCATCAAGCTCCTTGCCCGAATACCGGATGGTTTTGTGCTTCGCCACCAACGCACTTTTACCCGCCCAGCAGGCCGTTCCACCGAAAGGGTAATAGTGCTCCTGACTCAACAGTCCTGCGCTGTCATCCAATTCCAGCGTGCTGGAACCCAGATGATCGCCAAGGCAGTAACGCAGTTGATCGCGTTCAGCGCCATCGGGCCAATGCAGCATTCGCACTTGATTACGCCCGGCATCGACACTGATCACATGCCGTTCTTTTGCGTTCGTTTCGCGATGAATCTCAATGCCCGGCAGATAACGCACCTCTGATATCAGGGTTTGCCCGGATGCTTGACTGAAGTACGTTTTACGCAATCGATGACCGGGGCGGTCATAGACATACCATTCGTAGTCGTCAGCTTCGCCCTCGCGTTTGACCAACGTCACCCGCACCAACTGATTACGCACATCCCAGTCCATGGCCAACCCGCGCCGTAACGCCAACGGGTTCCCCGCCATATCAAATCCGACGGTGATCTGCGGCTCTCCCGGTAACGAGCCGTCGTCAAGTTGGCCCAGGCTCCGATTGCTGTGCGCGGAGGTGAACATCGAAAACCCCGGCGCACCACTGTGGTGCCGGGTGATCAGGTTGCCCGCCGTGTCGTAGTCGAATGTCTGGGTGTAGTTGCGCCGTTGATTAGGGTCCAGCGGTGTGGGCAGCAGATCCGGTAACGCCGGGCCATGGCTCGGCTGACTGAC
>NZ_JBIUWN010000177.1:0-1926 GCF_044743485.1 Pseudomonas sp. NPDC087614
CGGATGGCTAACGGCATCAATGGAGGAACTGCTCGCATACAACGTCGTGCGATGATCCTCATCCTTGGTGATCTCATAGGCCTTGTTCACATCACGATTAAGACCCGCCGTGGAATCCTGGCCGGTAGCCTTGTCGTTACGCACGACAATCTGACCTTCACCCACGGTGGCATTCAGCGTCTGCTGACGGTCCTTGTCGTACTTGTAGCCCTCCACGGCCCAGCTGTTTTTGCTCTCGCCTTCCATGCCCTTGTTCGGCTTGTCGGCTTGGGCGCCACCGCCCCCGCCATAACTGCCGCTGACATTGAGGTAATAACCGTGCTCGTTATCCTTGCCGGTGATGTTGCGGTAGCCGAGGGTGTCAGTGTCGAGTTTCAGGTTGCCGTTGTCAGCGCTGATCACCGAGCCATCGAGTTGCGTATGTTTTTCGGTACGGATGTCGACTTTGCTTTTGCCACTGATAACAGTCTGATTGTCGACCCAGTTGGTCTTGCCGTTGGTCTCGCCATAACCCAGCGAACCGCTGACCGTTGCGCCGAAGCTCACCGCAACCGTCAGGCTGGCGTCGAACTCCTTGCCTTCGACCTTGCCGGTGTTCGGCACAGAGGTCACGGTCAGGTTGCGACCGACATCACCGATGACTTCGTCGCCACGCAAAGTCGCGCCAGCGATATTGGTATCGCGACCGCTTTCGAAGCCCAGTTTGTTACCGGCATACAGATAGGCTTCTTGCTGCTTGACGCCCTCACGGTTGAGATCGCCGATACCCACATTCGCCGAACCATAAACACCGAAGCCGTCCTGGCCGGCGATGATGCCGCCCTCCGCACCCCAGCTACGCCGATCGTGCGAACTCTCGTAGGCGTTTTGCGCCGAGAGAATATTCAGATCGTTACCGGCCTTGAGGGCGATATCCCGCTCGGCGGTGGCCCGGGTGCCGATCAGCGTCAGATCGTTTTCCGCGTCAAGGTTGATGCTGCCACCGGCGTTCAACTGAGTTGCCGTTGAGGTGCCTTGAGTCGACTTGTCTACGGTGCCGGCATTGCTGACACCCACGCCCAGTTTGAAGCCGCCGGTGGTGCCCCCTTTGACGCCACCCTTGCTTTGGGTCGAATGCCCGTCACTGCTTTCCGAGCCATGCGCAACGTCAAAGGTGATGTCCTTGCCTTTGACGTTGATGTCACGGCCGGCATTGAAGTGGCTACCGCTAACGTTGACGTTGTTGCCAGCGTCCAGCGAGATGTCATTGCCTGCAGAAAGCGTCGACGGACGTTGAGTGACCGACGTCTGAGTCTGGCTTGAACTGACGCTCGATCCACCGATATGTCCGTCAAATTTCGGTCCACTGAAGAACTGATCCAGCGTATCAACCGACTTCAGTACGCTTGAGCCTTTGCTGACCCCATCCTCACCTTTGCCAGTGCCTTTAAGGCCATCCATGGTGTTGCCGATGTTGTAGGCCGTGGTCACGGTGATGCCGTTGCGCTTGATGCTGTCACGGATGGTGACTTCGCTTGCCTCTTCCTTGGCATCGATGTTGATGTCGCGATCAGCCTTGAGCCGGATGTTGTTCTCGGCGGTCAGATCGGAGCCTTGCTGGTTGATGTCGCGACCGGCGTTTACATTGATGTTCATGCCCGCGTCGATGGAGCTGCCCGCTGCGGTGTAGCCCTTGCTGTTGACGCCATGTTGAAGGGTTTCGCTGCCAACGAACGTGGTGAAGGCATTGCTGTCGATGGTCTGTTTGATCCCGACGCTTTTGTCCGTCTCCCAAGTATTGCTGCGCTGCTGATCGATCGAGGCAACCACGTTGACATCGCGGCCGGCATCGAGCGAAACGCTGTTATCGGCACTGATTCCACTGCCAATGACGTTGATGTCCCGAGATGCATTGAGAATCGCATCGTGCCCGGCATTGACCTGGCT
>NZ_JBIUWN010000178.1:0-1909 GCF_044743485.1 Pseudomonas sp. NPDC087614
TGTTGTGGGCCCCGCCCCCCCCGCTGCATTGTATAAAGGCGTCGATTGAGCTTGGGGTCGAACTCACCAAAGGACTATAACAATGGCTCTCAGTAAAGAAGTGCCGGAGTTTGACATCGACGATGAGGTTCTCCTTATGGAAACCGTCATTGATTCGGATTCGATGTCGAATGATGAAGGGGCTGCTCCACCTTCCGTTCGTTCCAAATCCAAACACTCCGCTTCACTTAAACAACACAAGTACATCGACTACACGCGGGCACTCGATGCCACGCAACTGTATCTCAACGAAATCGGCTTTTCCCCATTGCTCTCCCCGGAGGAAGAAGTTCATTTTGCGCGATTGTCGCAAAGTGGCGATCCGGCCGGGCGTAAGCGCATGATTGAAAGTAACCTGCGGCTGGTGGTCAAAATCGCCCGGCGTTACGTCAATCGGGGGCTGTCACTGCTGGATCTGATCGAAGAGGGCAACCTCGGGCTGATCCGGGCGGTGGAAAAGTTCGATCCCGAGCGCGGCTTCCGCTTCTCGACCTACGCGACCTGGTGGATTCGTCAGACCATCGAGCGCGCCATCATGAATCAGACCCGGACCATCCGGTTGCCGATTCACGTGGTCAAGGAGCTCAATGTGTACCTGCGGGCTGCACGGGAGCTGACGCAAAAACTCGATCACGAACCTTCACCCGAAGAAATCGCCAACCTGCTGGAAAAACCGGTAGGTGAGGTCAAGCGTATGCTGGGCCTGAATGAACGGGTTTCTTCGGTCGACGTCTCGCTGGGTCCGGATTCGGATAAAACCCTGCTCGACACCCTCACTGATGATCGTCCAACCGATCCATGCGAACTGCTGCAGGATGACGACCTGTCACAGAGCATCGATCAGTGGCTGTCTGAACTGACCGACAAGCAGCGTGAGGTGGTCATACGCCGCTTCGGCCTGCGCGGCCACGAAAGCAGCACGCTGGAAGATGTAGGCCTGGAGATCGGCCTGACCCGGGAACGTGTCAGGCAAATTCAGGTGGAAGGCCTCAAACGCCTTCGCGAAATCCTTGAAAAGAACGGTCTGTCGAGCGAGTCGCTGTTCCAGTAAGCCACTCGATAGACCGACCGCCAAAAGCCCCGACTGGTTCGGGGCTTTTTGTTTTGTGGATTAACGCGGGTTTACTTGGCGCGATGTAGTCTCAGTTTGTAAGCCATTTCTTACTGTTTCGTAAGTGTTCGCTATTTTTACACGGCAGAAGAAGCCGATTGAGCGAGCTTATGTTTCTTAAGTTTATGATTAATAAGATTATTTTTTGATATGAAGTGCTTGTGACAGCCCATTTTGGCGTCCAGAGGCAATTGCTCTTGGCAGGGAACTCTTTAGTATCTGGGTTGTGTCGACGGACAGACACGCCCTTCAAGGATGAGGGGAACGGACATCGCAGGAAGCGATTCATCAGGACGATGAAAAGGAACACAGGGAATAGGGAAAAATGTGGGCGGGTCAAACCGCCCCTTTTTTTTGCCTGTAAAAAGGCAAAACCCGGCAAAGCAAAAAGGCCCGCAAGGGGCCTTTTTATCGAGCGCGTGACAGATCAGCGTTCGAGGTCTTTGATCTTGCCTTTGACGCCATCCCACTCTTCGGCGTCTGGCATCGATTCTTTCTTCTCGGTGATGTTCGGCCAGATTTCGGCCAACTCGACGTTCAGTTGAATGAACTCCTGCATCTCTTCCGGAACTTCGTCCTCGGAGAAAATGGCCACGGCCGGGCATTCTGGTTCGCACAGGGCGCAATCGATGCACTCGTCCGGGTGAATCACCAGGAAGTTCGGGCCTTCGGTGGAGTGGGTGCGGGGGGGGGCGGTGTTGGAGGCCCGCACAGACAGGTGGTTTAACCCGCCCCGTTCACGGGTTTGGGCCCGTGGGG
>NZ_JBIUWN010000179.1:0-1840 GCF_044743485.1 Pseudomonas sp. NPDC087614
CGAAGGCCTGATGCCGCAAGACCTGATCAACGCCAAGCCAGTGGCTGCGGCGGTGAAAGAGTTCTTCGGTTCCAGCCAGTTGTCTCAGTTCATGGACCAGAACAACCCGCTGTCCGAGATCACCCACAAGCGTCGTGTTTCTGCACTCGGCCCTGGCGGTTTGACTCGTGAGCGCGCTGGCTTTGAGGTTCGTGACGTACACCCGACTCACTACGGTCGCGTATGCCCGATTGAAACGCCGGAAGGTCCGAACATTGGTCTGATCAACTCCCTGGCTGCTTATGCGCGCACCAACCAGTACGGCTTCCTGGAAAGCCCGTACCGTGTGGTGAAAGACGCATTGGTCACCGACGAGATCGTGTTCCTGTCTGCCATCGAAGAAGCTGATCACGTGATCGCTCAGGCTTCGGCCACGATGAACGACAAGAAAACGCTGATCGATGAGTTGGTAGCTGTTCGTCACTTGAACGAATTCACCGTTAAGGCGCCTGAAGAAGTCACCTTGATGGACGTTTCGCCGAAGCAGGTAGTTTCGGTTGCAGCGTCGTTGATTCCGTTCCTCGAGCACGATGACGCCAACCGTGCGTTGATGGGTTCGAACATGCAGCGTCAAGCTGTACCCACCCTGCGCGCTGACAAGCCGCTGGTAGGTACCGGCATGGAGCGTAACGTAGCTCGTGACTCCGGCGTTTGCGTCGTTGCTCGTCGTGGTGGCGTGATCGACTCTGTTGATGCCAGCCGTATCGTGGTTCGTGTTGCTGATGACGAAGTTGAAACCGGCGAAGCGGGTGTCGACATCTACAACCTGACCAAATACACCCGCTCCAACCAGAACACCTGCATCAACCAGCGTCCGCTGGTGCGTAAAGGTGATCGGGTTCAGCGTAGCGACATCATGGCTGACGGCCCGTCCACCGACATGGGTGAGCTGGCACTGGGTCAGAACATGCGCATCGCGTTCATGGCCTGGAACGGTTACAACTTCGAAGACTCCATCTGCCTGTCGGAACGAGTTGTTCAAGAAGATCGATTCACCACGATCCACATTCAGGAACTGACCTGTGTGGCCCGTGACACCAAGCTTGGGCCAGAGGAAATCACTGCGGACATCCCTAACGTGGGTGAAGCTGCACTGAACAAGCTGGACGAAGCCGGTATCGTTTACGTAGGTGCTGAAGTCGGCGCAGGCGACATCCTGGTGGGTAAGGTCACTCCGAAAGGCGAGACCCAACTGACTCCGGAAGAAAAACTGCTGCGTGCAATTTTCGGTGAAAAAGCCAGCGACGTTAAAGACACCTCCCTGCGTGTACCTACCGGTACCAAAGGTACTGTCATTGACGTACAGGTCTTCACCCGCGACGGCGTTGAGCGTGATGCTCGTGCCCTGTCGATCGAGAAGTCCCAGCTGGACGAGATCCGCAAGGACCTGAACGAAGAGTTCCGTATCGTTGAAGGCGCAACTTTCGAACGTCTGCGCTCCGCTCTGGTAGGCCACAAGGCTGAAGGCGGTGCTGGTCTGAAGAAAGGTCAGGACATTACCGACGAAGTGCTCGACGGTCTTGAGCATGGTCAGTGGTTCAAACTGCGCATGGCTGAAGACGCTCTGAACGAGCAGCTCGAGAAGGCTCAGGCCTACATCGTTGACCGCCGCCGTCTGCTGGACGACAAGTTCGAAGACAAGAAGCGCAAACTGCAGCAGGGCGATGACCTGGCTCCAGGCGGGGGGGGGGGGTGGGGGGGTTTTAAATGTTTATTAAAAAACCCATTAGGGAGCAATCCCCCTCCCCGAATTGTTTTTTTTTGTTTTTTAATTATTTTTTTTAAACAAACAACATGAGTT
>NZ_JBIUWN010000180.1:0-1796 GCF_044743485.1 Pseudomonas sp. NPDC087614
TTTTTGTGTGGTGCAATACAAGCTGCCGACCCATGCAGGTCTCTTCAATTCCCAACTTCTTGATTTCTCGTAGGAAAAAGCGGGGATTTCTCAGGGACAGACTACGTTTTCGCAGTACTTTCTAAACGTGGTCTGTCCCAATATCCTCCCAGCCAGAGGATAAGGCCCGTTAATTCGAGCTCTTTCCATAATCAAACCCTTCGGGAATGTCAGGCCAAACTGGTTTTACGAGCAACGCATCCAGATCGTCATAGATATCCCTGAAAAAATTCGCAAGATCCATGAAATTCATACGTGTATGCACCAGTGCCGCCGTCAACATGACATCGTCCCCACTCTCCCGGGCGGAGGCCATTTTGGACATGTTGAAAAGAGCTTTCTCAAGCCTTTCCGACAACTCGGCTTCCCAATTCAGCTTGTAATCAGCCTCCCAACTGTCACCATCAAAACTACCGGTTTTTTCTTTCACCAATTGGATGATCAGGTTTTTCACCGACTCGAAATCATTCATCTCAACTTTCTCTTTTCCGCGCGGGCTTTTTTTGTTTTTGCTTCATTTACCGAACCATCGAGGTTCAACACAACCTTCACATCGTTAAATTTGTCGAAGACCTCAAGGTGGTCATTGTGAGCGTTATCAAGATAAATCTGGTCACCTTTCTTGATCTCAGGGCCAAGCTTACTTGTCGCTTGGTAGACTGCCTGCCCGTCGTATCGTTTGGACGTTTTTCGCGTGGCGTCAGCCAGATCCGAACCGAATCCTGGTTGACTGAACAAATCCTCCATTTTTTCAACTTTCGGAATTACAGGTCTCTCCGGGGTAGGCGGTTTATCAGAACCCGTTCGTTTGCCACCCGTTTTCCGGGTGACTTCCAGCACCCGTCCAACGCCTTTGACACCAAGGGCCTTGAACTCGCCAAGCGCAGCATCAATCAGGAAACGCGTTGCGACGACATAATCATCGCCATCGAATCTGAACTTTGGGTTGCCGTTTTCATGCCCGACTTTAGCTGTCTGGTTGTCAATGGCGAGCGTCTGCTCGCTCTTGTCAATCAATTTGGCGGTAAGCTTGATTGCAGCGGTAGTTTTGTATTCGTCGAGTTTTTCGAGTTCATCGGCAAATGCCGCATGCATCAGACCGTTGGCGGCCATGCTCAGAATTAACTTCATTGGCCCCATGACGGCCTGAATCGCGATGTAGGTCGCGGCTAGCTTCTCAGGATCCATGCCTTGAGTCATTGCAACTACTTTCAGCACGTTATCCAAGGCATTTTTGCCATGGTTGACCAGCTCCGCGTTGATCTCCTGTTCCGGTAGCGTCATCGTGTTCGGCCTATCCGGCTCGACGGGTTCCTCCCTGGCAATATTTGGGCAAGTGTCGTTGACCTTGCAGCTATTCAATATCTCCTCAAACTCCGCTGCCTCCTTAGCGAATGCATCAATCCCTTTCAATACGTGCGGGTCCAGATTCTTGATCTGATCCAGATCAACCCCTTGGCGTACAAAGTTCTTGGTCACTGCCAATGCGCGGTTTTGACCCAGTTCCGTGATGAGGGAATGAGGAACGTCATCCATATCGACAAACTGAGCGTTGATCGCCCGATCGAGGTTTTTCAGGAAATCGGCGCCGGCCAAGGCTTGGTTGAGCATGTTCTTTTTGAAGTCGGTAACGCTTTCGCCCCAACGCTCCAGCGTCTCTAACGGATGGCTAACGGCATCAATGGAGGAACTGCTCGCATACAACGTCGTGCGATGATCCTCATCCTTGGTGATCTCATAGGCCTTGTTCACATCAC
>NZ_JBIUWN010000181.1:0-1749 GCF_044743485.1 Pseudomonas sp. NPDC087614
AAGCGGTCGAGCGCGTCGTAGCCGTAGGTGCGCTGGCCGTGGCGGGTGTCGGCAATATGTTCCAGGTTGCCGTTGGCGCTGTAGGCATAATCGCGGCGATACAGCGAGGTGTGCTGATGGCCTACGGCGTGAGCGAGCAAACGGCCCTGATCGTCGTAGGCATATTCGCTGAGCAGCAGGCCTTGCTGGCGTTGTTGTTCGCGGCCCGACTGGTAGACGTGACGCGTCAACGGTGCGCCATTGAGATGGATCGCGGTCAGCGCGCCGCCCTTGGCGTAGTGGTAATCGAGCTTGCTGTTGTCCGGCAGGCGCTGGCGCTTGAGTTGGCCGCAGGCGTCGTAGGTGTAGCGCAAGGTGCCCCAGCCCTGATGCTCGGTGATCAGCCGATCCTGCCGGTCGTATTCGAAGGCCAGCGGGTGTTTCTGGCCGTCGTCGACGCCGGTCAGCCGACCGAGGCGGTCGTAGCGGTAGGCAACCTTGCCCCCGTCGGGGAGGGTCTTGAGCAGCAGGCGTCCGGCCGCATCGCGCTCGTAGGCGGTGACCAACGTCGAGCCGTCGTCACCGAACTCGGTCTTTTCCAGCAAGTGGCCATTGAGGTCGTAGGCGTATGCAGTACGTCGTCCGTCGAAGCCGGTTTCCTGTCGGATCAGTCCGTTGGGCGTGTAGTCCAGTCGGTATTTTTCGCCGGACTCGTTCTCGATCTCGGTGAGCAGCAGTTGCGCGTGGTCGTAGCGGTACTGCACCCGCGTGCCGTCGGGGTTGATCCGCCGGGACACCAGATGCAAGTCGTCGTCATATTCATAGCGGGTGATGCGCCCCAGTTCGTCGCGTTCGGCGGTGACCTGGTGATAGGCGCCGTAGCTGTAAGCGCGGGTGGCGCCCGTAGGAGAAGTCGTCTGGATCAGTCGGCCAACGGCGTCCCAATGCTGGCGAGTCACGGCGCCGTATTCGTCCGCCGTTGTAGTCCGTCGCCCCAGTGCGTCGTAGGCAAAGCGCCGCACGCCAGCATCGGGCAGGGTTTCTTCAATCAACTGGCCGAGGTTGTTCCAGACGAAAACATGCCGACTGGTGTCCGGGTAGCGGATCGACAGCAACTGCCCGCGGGCGTCGTAGTGGTAATGGGTGACGTGGCCGTCGGGATCGACCGCCTCAATGACATCGCCCTGGGCATTGCGCCGCCAGGTCCACAGTGCTTCGCCACGCGAGCGGCGGTGCAGGAAACCGTTGCGGTACTCGTAGGACGTTGGCGCATCATCCGGCGGAATGAGCGCGATCAGGCGTCCGACTTCGTCGTAGCGGTATTCGGTGACGGCGCCGAGCGGGTCCTGCTCGGCGATCAGCCGGCCGCCATCGTCGTAAGCCTTTAAATACTCACCGCCATCGGCCTCGACCTTGCGCACCAGCCGTGCGCGGTCGTCATGGACGTAGGTTTCTTCGGTGCCGTCGACGTAATGCACCGCGACACTGCCGTCGTCATTCCAGACGTAGCGGGTGTCCATCTGCGAGAACGATGCCCAGTGCCGGACACAACGGGCAGCCTTGCCGGCCCCTTGCCACTCCCAGAAAAAACTCGCGCCACCGGTCAGTTGGCGCTGCAGGATGACGTGCTGGTCGTCGTAGTCGTAACGCTCGCTGTCTCCGGCCGCGTTAGTCGCTTCGATCAGGTGCTGATAGGCGTCGTAGCGGTAGCTGACGAGGGTGTGTTCAGTCTTCCACTCAGCCTGTTGAAACGACTGGTAATCGATGCCG
>NZ_JBIUWN010000182.1:0-1726 GCF_044743485.1 Pseudomonas sp. NPDC087614
CTGACCTTCGGTCAGCTACCCAACGGCGGCTGGGGCTTTGCTCACACCGCAGCAGAAGCCAAAGAAATGGGCTTTTGGGCTTTCCACGTCGATACCCTCGGCTGGTCGGTCGCGCTGGGTCTGATCTTCGTTCTTCTTTTCCGCATGGCGGCAAAGAAGGCGACTTCGGGTCAGCCAGGTGCTTTGCAGAACTTCGTTGAAGTATTGGTCGAATTCGTCGATGGCAGCGTGAAAGACAGCTTCCATGGCCGTAGCCCGGTGATTGCACCGCTGGCACTGACCATCTTCGTCTGGGTGTTCCTGATGAACGCCGTCGACCTGGTACCGGTCGACTGGATTCCTCAGTTGGCCATCCTGATCACCGGCGACCACCACATCTCGTTCCGTGCCGTGTCGACGACCGACCCGAACGCGACGCTGGGCATGGCGTTCTCGGTGTTCGCACTGATCATTTTCTACAGCATCAAGATCAAGGGCTTCGGCGGCTTCATCGGCGAACTCACCTTGCACCCGTTCGGTAGCAAGAACATCTTCGTTCAGGCGCTGCTGATTCCGGTGAACTTCCTGCTGGAGTTCGTGACCCTTATCGCCAAACCGATCTCTCTGGCTCTGCGTCTGTTCGGCAACATGTATGCCGGTGAGCTGGTGTTCATTCTGATCGCTGTGATGTTCGGCAGCGGCCTGCTCTGGCTGAGCGGCCTGGGCGTTGTTCTGCAGTGGGCGTGGGCGGTGTTCCACATCCTGATCATCACCCTGCAGGCGTTCATCTTCATGATGCTGACCATCGTCTACCTGTCGATGGCGCACGAAGAAAACCATTAAGGCCAGTCTCGACTAGTCTGATGTCCTTCCCGGTAATACGGGAAGGGGCTCTTCACAGGGCACCTGAAACGATTTGTTTTACCGCTTTAATCTAAAAAACCTAAACCATACGACGTAAAAGTCGGGAGGAAAGATGGAAACTGTAGTTGGTCTAACCGCTATCGCTGTTGCACTGTTGATCGGCCTGGGCGCACTGGGTACCGCAATTGGTTTCGGCCTGCTGGGCGGCAAGTTCCTGGAAGGCGCAGCGCGTCAGCCAGAAATGGTTCCAATGCTGCAAGTTAAAATGTTCATCGTTGCCGGTCTGCTCGACGCCGTAACCATGATCGGTGTTGGTATCGCTCTGTTCTTCACCTTTGCGAACCCGTTCGTTGGTCAGATCGCTGGCTAATTACCCGGATTCTTCCGAGTAATTTGATGTGATGGACAACGTAACTGCGAGGTGTTGGCGTGAACATTAATGCGACCCTGATTGGCCAGTCCGTTGCGTTCCTGATTTTTGTACTGTTCTGCATGAAGTTTGTATGGCCTCCGGTCATTACGGCACTGCACGAACGTCAAAAGAAGATCGCTGATGGCCTGGACGCTGCCAGCCGAGCAGCTCGCGACCTGGAGTTGGCCCAAGAAAAAGCGGGTCAGCAACTGCGCGAAGCGAAAGCTCAGGCAGCTGAAATCATCGAGCAAGCCAAGAAACGCGGTAACCAGATTGTCGAAGAGGCCGTTGAAAAGGCCCGTGTCGACGCTGACCGTGTGAAGGTTCAGGCTCAAGCCGAGATCGAACAGGAACTGAACAGTGTCAAAGACAAACTGCGCGCCCAAGTGGGCATGCTGGCTGTCGGCGGCGCCGAGAAGATCCTGGGTGCCACAATCGATCAAAACGCGCACGCAGAGCTGGTTAACCAAC
>NZ_JBIUWN010000183.1:0-1712 GCF_044743485.1 Pseudomonas sp. NPDC087614
GAAGGCGACCCGGACAAACCGCTGATCACCGGCTGTGTGCCCAACAAGGTTACGTCGCCACCCTACGCCTTGCCCGAGCACAAAACCCGAACCGTGCTGCGCAGCCACAGTTCACCGCACACCGGCGGTTACAACGAACTGAAGATCGAAGACCGCGCTGGCCAGGAAAAAATCTATCTGCGCGCCGAGCGTGACTTTGAACAACTGATCCTCAACGACAGCCACAGCCTGATCCGCCGCGACCGCTTCGAACAGGTCGACCACCACAGCACCAGCCTGATCAAGGCCGACGAGCGGCACACCACCGGCGGGACGCGCAACACCGTGATCGGCAGCGACGACCTGCTCAGCATCAGCGGCAACAGCAGCACCACGGCGGATGGAGCGCTGGTGATTCAGGCCGGGCCGCATGCGCGGGTTACCGCGAGCCAAGTGGTGATTGATGCCGGGACAAGCCTGACGCTGAGTGCCGGCGGTCATCACATCGTGATCAATTCGGGTGGGATCTTCAGCAGCGTCGCTATCGTCGAGGGCGGCGCGCCAGTGGTGGGTGTCACGGCGCAGACAGCGTTGGCGGCAGCGCCCGAAGATCCACAGGCGCTGATCGCGCTGTCCATCACCACGCAAATAGCCGCGCTGGCTCAGGCCGCAGAGCAAGCCGCTTCAGTCTGCGCCGCGTGCGAAAAACTGGCGCAGGTGAACGCATGAGCCGGGCTTATCTGTTGCTGGATCGAATCCAGATCGACAAACTTTCGGATCGCCTGTTCGAGCTGACGGGCGGCGCGCCTGTTCACTCGCTTTATCAGCGTACCGCCTACAGCGCTTTGGAAAAGGCCGGCCCCGTGCTGATCGGTGTGACCCCCGATAGCCCGTTGGCAACGGTTTTTTGGCAGGAGTGGAGCGCAACGGCGGGCATCTGGCTGGAGTCTGAGGCCGTCGAAGATCAAGCGCTGGCGCATTTGCGCGGCCTGATCCACGCGCGGGTTGACGGGGGTGCGACGGTTTTCTTTCGTTTCTACGACCCGCGTATTACCGCGTTGTGGCTGAAGGATTTGCCCTCGCCTGAGCGTGATCGACTGATGGGGCCAGTACGGCTGATTCGTCTGCCGGATTCACAGATCAATCAGCAAACCGAGCACCCCGCGATCCCGTATGCGCACAAGCCCTGGCTGGTGCTGACGGCGGAACAACTCGATCACCTGAACGCGGCCAAGCGCCAGTCTTTCGCCCGGCAGTTGATCGAGCACGGTCAACGCTATTTCCCCCAATACCTCAACACAATGGATTCGACAGCTTTGCAGCAATGGGCCATGGAGTGTCAGGCCAGTGCTGCACGGCGGGGCTTCAGTGCCGTCGATGAAGTCCTGCGCTGGGCGCGTTTCTTCACAGTGCTGGGCACTGACTTTCCCGATGGTGCCGAGCACGGCGCCTACCGGCGTTTGCTGGACGAACCCCGAGTGTTGCCGCACCAGCGTCTGGACAACCTCAACAGCGCATTGACGCACCAATTGCTGACCGACAAGGATTTCGCCCGATGAGCGCCGAAAAACTGGCCATGGTCGACGAGGCCGCTCAGGCCGAACGCGAGGCCAAAGCCCAGCCACACGCTGATATCAGTTGCACGGTGCATCCGTGTCCCGCCAGTCAGCCCGAACTGTTTGTGGTGCCGGTGCGTTACGCGCTGGCGCACGAAAAGGCTGAACACGCTTGTT
>NZ_JBIUWN010000184.1:0-1699 GCF_044743485.1 Pseudomonas sp. NPDC087614
AGGCAGCGGAGACTGGGAAAAATTGGAGAAAGCTCTGCGCGATGAGGTGCATCATCAGGCGCAGAGCCTGGAGTAGATTTGTGGGGATCCCTCAGGGTCTGCCCCCCATTTACCATTAGAATTTTTTTCTAATCTCTTCGCCCTCGCGACCGGACCGGACCGGACCGGACCGGACCGGACCGGACCGGAAAATGATGTACAAGGGCAGGTCATTTCAATAGCTGATCCGGAACTGCTCTGCCTGTTTGGACATCAACACTATAGCTACCACCATCCCATCTATAAGCTTTAAGCTGCCCTCCTTCCATGAAAATATTGGTAAATGGGTCCCCATCAGAATCAAAATCAGAACTCACCTGCCAAACGACGCTTCCCGCGCCATCAATCAAAAAAACATTTCTCGCGCACTCCATCAAACCATACAACGCTTCCTGACCCAGGCGATCAAGCAGTACAACACTTCGCAAGTCCGAAACGGGGATGGCTTTTGAAATTGAGTCCAGTCCGATAACTCTATTCATCGCAAGCTCCTTGAAACTCCAAAACTTTCATCTGGTATCTTACTCAGCAACTGATACTGAACTCCACCTTTACTGCTTGCTCCAAATTGCGGCTGAGCCGCCACGCGCCCTACTTGCATATTAGTCCCCGGAGGAACAGAAACTTCCGCAACCTGCGTTGGGACTTTCGGCAATGCCAAATGCTGTTGAATCTGTTCAGGTGTCATGCCTGCAATTTCGTCCCCCCTTACTAAAAATGCTCCTTGAGGGTTATCGACAGTAGGGATCCCTCAGGGTCTGTCCCCATTTACCACCCAAAAAACCACCTCTTCAAAAGCATTTTTTCCAGATCCAGCACAGATAACAGCCCCACATTACTTTTCGTCATTTTTGCACTTTCAATAGCAACGTTAATCGGAACTGAATACTTTGACACATCCAAACCGAGGCTAACCATGGACCTAATGGCATCCAATGCCGCACACGTTACTTCCTCACTTTCGCGAGACATTACCTCAAGCAACACATAAAGCGCCCGCTCTTCAGCAACGTCTCCCATTGATTCACACATGCGTAAAACCCAGCACTCGCTCTTATCTCTTACAGACGACAAAAGAATCGACCAGTCATCTTCGGAAAAATCGTCCAACATATCTGAAGCTTCAACAATTGCGACATCGGACCAATAATCGATTGGAAATTCATCTATCGCAAACCGACCAATCAACTCATCATATTTCTTATACATATTATTGCCCCATAAAATTTTGTGCCGAAGCACAACCTGCGCCACAAGGATAACCTGCCGTCACATTATCACCCACTTTAACAACCTCAACCTTAACGCCATTGACCGTGGATTGATAGAGAGACGCTCCATCCGAAGTCCTTGTTGCCACCGGCTTGGCACCCCCAACAAGCTTGACGGCGTTAATTGTTTGCGCATCAGTCCAACTCTCCGGAAACAGCGTACTCTTTTTTATATTAGAAAGAGCACCGTCCTCGAACTGAGTTACGAATTTCATCTGCCTTGAACCGTCAGCATAAGTGCTCACCACTTCCACTGCAAAATCCGGGTGCAAATTATCAAAAAACCCACTGTGGCGGCGTTTTTCAAGGTTGTTGTCGCGTCGCCGTCTAACTATGCCGCTCTTTTCTCGGTCTGCTGCTGCCGATCCGGGTTCAACATCACAGTGCCC
>NZ_JBIUWN010000185.1:0-877 GCF_044743485.1 Pseudomonas sp. NPDC087614
CGATCGCTTCTTCGATGCCGCCAACCAAGTAGAACGCTTGAACTGGCAGGTGGTCGAAGTCACCGTTGAGGATGCCTTTGAAGACAGCAATAGTGTCTTTAAGGGAAACGTATTTACCCGAAGCACCGGTGAAGACTTCAGCCACGAAGAACGGCTGCGACAAGAAGCGCTGGATCTTACGAGCACGGTTAACCAACTGTTTGTCGGCTTCCGAAAGCTCGTCCATACCCAGGATCGCGATGATGTCTTTCAGCTCTTTGTAACGTTGCAGAACGTACTGAACGCCGCGAGCGGTGTCGTAGTGATCCTGACCGATTACGTTCGGGTCCAGCTGGCGCGAAGTCGAATCCAGTGGATCTACCGCCGGGTAGATACCCAGGGATGCGATGTCACGGGACAGAACGACGGTGGCGTCCAAGTGGGCGAAGGTGGTCGCAGGCGACGGGTCGGTCAAGTCATCCGCAGGTACGTATACCGCTTGGATCGAAGTGATCGAACCTTCCTTGGTCGAAGTGATACGTTCTTGCAGAACGCCCATCTCTTCAGCCAGGGTCGGCTGGTAACCTACTGCCGAAGGCATACGGCCCAGCAGTGCGGATACTTCAGTACCGGCCAGGGTGTAACGATAGATGTTGTCGACGAACAGCAGAACGTCGTTACCTTCGTCACGGAACTTCTCGGCCATGGTCAGGCCAGTCAGTGCTACGCGCAGACGGTTACCCGGCGGCTCGTTCATCTGACCGTAAACCAGTGCCACTTTGTCCAGAACGTTGGAGTCCTTCATCTCGTGGTAGAAGTGGTTATCCGGACGCGGTGGGGCACCCCCAGGGGGTTTTGCGGGTTGGGGGGGGGGGGTGGGGGGGGGCGGGGGGGGTAG
>NZ_JBIUWN010000185.1:887-1613 GCF_044743485.1 Pseudomonas sp. NPDC087614
TCCAGAACGTTGGAGTCCTACATCTCGTGGTAGAAGACGTTACCCACACGAGTACGCTCACCCACACCGGCGAACACGGAATAACCGCTGTGCTCGATGGCGATGTTACGGATCAGTTCCATCATGTTTACGGTTTTGCCTACACCGGCACCACCGAACAGACCGACTTTACCGCCTTTGGCAAACGGGCAAACCAGGTCGATAACCTTGATGCCGGTTTCCAGCAGGTCGTTGCCGCCTGCCTGTTCAGCGAACGAAGGCGCTGGACGGTGAATGCCCCAACGTTCTTCGGTGTCGATCGGGCCAGCTTCGTCGATCGGGTTACCGAGCACGTCCATGATCCGGCCCAGGGTCGCTTTACCGACCGGTACGGAGATGGCTGCGCCAGAGTCGGTAACTTCCAGACCGCGCTTCAAGCCCTCGGTGGAACCCATCGCAATGGTACGAACCACGCCGTCGCCCAGCTGCTGCTGAACTTCCAGAGTGGTTCCGGCCGCGCTTTGAACTGTCAGCGCGTTGTAGATGCTCGGTACGCTGTCGCGTGGAAATTCCACGTCGATAACGGCGCCGATGATTTGAACGATACGTCCGCTACTCATAGCTGGATCCTCTGAATATTTGAACCGTTAAACCGCGGCAGCGCCGCCGACGATTTCCGAGATCTCTTGGGTGATCGCAGCCTGACGCGGTTTAACGGTTCAAATATTCAGAGGATCCAGCTATGAG
>NZ_JBIUWN010000186.1:0-1607 GCF_044743485.1 Pseudomonas sp. NPDC087614
ATTCTTCAACAACTTCAACCACTTGCGCCTTCGATCTCTCGTTAGCGGGAGGCGAATTCTACAGCGTTACACGCTGCTGTCAACACCTCTTTTTCTCCGCTTTCGACCGAGAAGATCGAACCGTTAAAAGCGCCAAACACGAAATCAAAAGTCCAGGTTCGAAACCGCCAAAGCATTACTCTCGATGAAGTCACGGCGAGGTTCGACCGCATCACCCATCAGGGTGTTGAAGATCTGGTCTGCGCCAATGGCGTCTTCGATGGTAACTTTGAGCATGCGACGCACGCTTGGGTCCATGGTGGTTTCCCACAGCTGATCCGGGTTCATTTCGCCCAAACCTTTGTATCGCTGAATGGTGTGGCGCTTGGTGCTTTCAGCCATCAGCCAGTCCAAAGCTTCCTTGAACTCGGTAACCGCTTTCTTTCGCTCGCCACGCTGGATATAAGCGCCTTCGTCGAGCAGAGTGCTGAGCTGAGCGCCGAGGGTGACGACGGTTTTGTAGTCATTGCTGCCGAAGAAATCGCGGTTGAATGTGACGTAGTTCGACAGACCGTGGGAAATCAGTTCGACTTCTGGCAGCCAAACGCCGCGTTCACGATCTTCACGCAGGCTGGCCTTGTAGACCAGGCCGGACTTCTCATTGGTGCGCAGGCGGACTTCGTACTGGGCCAGCCACTCTTGCATCGCGGCGTGGTCGCCGAGCGTTTCCAGGCTCACGGCCGGCAGGTAGATGAAGTGCTCGGTCAGTTCCTGTGGGTACAGGCGCGACAGACGCTTGAGGGTCTTCATTACCATGCGGAAGTCATTGACCAGACGCTCCAGCGCTCCGCCAGAAATGCCCGGGGCATCTTCGTTCAGGTGCAGGCTCGCGTCTTCCAGGGCCGACTGCGTCATGTACTCTTCCATGGCGTCGTCGTCTTTGATGTATTGCTCTTGCTTACCTTTCTTGACTTTGTACAGCGGCGGTTGGGCGATGTAGATATAGCCGCGTTCAATCAGTTCTGGCAACTGACGGAAGAAGAAGGTCAGCAGCAGGGTACGAATGTGCGAACCGTCGACGTCAGCATCGGTCATGATGATGATGTTGTGATAGCGCAACTTGTCGATGTTGTACTCTTCGCGACCAATACCGCAGCCCAGCGCGGTGATCAAGGTGCCCACTTCCTGGGAAGAGATCATCTTGTCGAAACGTGCTTTCTCGACGTTGAGGATCTTGCCCTTCAACGGCAGGATGGCTTGAGTCTTGCGGTTACGTCCCTGCTTGGCAGAGCCGCCCGCAGAGTCACCTTCCACAAGGTACAGTTCGGACAGCGCCGGGTCTTTTTCCTGGCAGTCCGCGAGTTTGCCTGGCAAACCGGCGATGTCCAGCGCGCCTTTGCGGCGGGTCATCTCACGGGCCTTGCGCGCGGCTTCACGAGCACGGGCGGCGTCGATCATCTTGCCGACGACAAGCTTGGCTTCGTTCGGGTTTTCTAGCAGGAAGTCGGAGAAGTACTTGCCCATTTCCTGTTCGACCGCGGTCTTCACTTCCGAAGAAACCAGCTTGTCTTTGGTCTGGGAGCTGAACTTGGGTTCCGGCTCCTTCAACGAGTTGATCGCGGTCAGGG
>NZ_JBIUWN010000187.1:0-1521 GCF_044743485.1 Pseudomonas sp. NPDC087614
TTGGATGTAGGCCATAACGAAAAATGCTCCGTATCTTTCGATACGGAGCATTTTCTTTGAGTGCCGCACAGATTGCTAGGTTTTCACACAGTCTGTTCGGGCTCCCTTTTTCATGCCTGCGGAAAAGTCATTTCACCGTGACGGTGATCTTTTCCGAAACGATGGGCGGATCGAAAGCCATGTGGCTCTTGTCGCCCAGTTCCAACTGCAACGTGTGCTTGCCTGGCGTCAGCGTCAGTTCGGTTTCAGTCTGGGCTTTGCCGAAATGGATATGGTTGGCGTCTGCCGGAATCACAGCGCCCGCAGGAACAGTGCTCTTGGCGTCTACCAGCAGGTGATGGTGGCCAGTGTTAGTCGTGAGATTACCAGCGGGCGCCAACGCAATGCCCTTTACTGCAAATTTGACCTTGAAGGTCTTGTCGACAACGGCGCCGCTGCTCGGCTCGACGATGCTTACGGAAGCTCCCGCCGGCGCTGGCGTGGCAGCGCTGGCCATCATCGACGCGCTCAACAGAAGACCAGCCAACGCGGCTCGTGACATAAACGTTTTCATTCTCTTCTCCAGTTTTTCCGTAAAATCCGCGTGGTCATGACAACTTCATGACCATTCGTTGTCGAAGGCACTCGACAACCATAGCAAAGCGAGCCTGACTCAGAGCATCGCGATAATGATTTCAAAGGAGTGACCATGCGTTTTCTGCCTGGCCTGATCTGCCTGCTACCCCTTCTGAGCCCGCTGGCTCACGCCGAACTGATTGATGACGTCAACGACCGTGGCGAGTTGCGCATCGCCCTTGAAGCTAATACGCCGCCCTTCAATTACAAGCACGACGACAAACTCACAGGGTTCGAGGTTGAGCTTGGGCAAATGCTGGCCAGCGAACTGGATGTTCGCGTCGATTTCATCGTCACCGACGAGGACGATCTGCTCCAGGGCGTTGAAAGCGGCAAGTACGACGTCGCGCTCAATCACATAGCACTGACACCCGAACTCAAGGATCGTTTCGACTTCAGCCAGCCATACAGCCAGATCGATTCGCAGTGGCTGGCGAAGAAAGATGAGCAACCACAATCGATGATGCTGGTGCAGTCACTGACCGAGGACAAGCCGAAAGCGGCCACGCCGGTAGACCTGGCGATTCCGTTTCAAAAGGGTAATCCGGCGTTTCACTCCAGCCTTGAGAGTGCGTTGCAGCGGATCAAGGCGGATGGGCGGTTGGCGGCGTTGTCCGAGAAGTGGTTCACCAAACCCGAGTGAACATAAAACCTGTGGGAGGGGGCTTGCTCCCGAAGGCGTCGTGTCAGTCAATGCAGATGTTGAATGACCCACCGCTTTCGCGAGCAAGCCCGCTCCCACACGGGAATCTGGGGTGGGCTTTTAATCGAGTTGTGTCAGGGCTGTTGCAGCCTGCGGCAATTCAAGTTCACGAGATTGTCAGAAATTTTGTGTTCGGGCATAACATGTTGAAAAGGAGCATGTATGCCGACCAAAAAGAAACCGGCCTCGGAGGCCAAACCCCA
>NZ_JBIUWN010000188.1:0-1413 GCF_044743485.1 Pseudomonas sp. NPDC087614
AAAGAGGAAGCCTGGTGAGAAAGTGTCTATGAAAGCAGGACTGTACCAACCAGAAGAATTCAAGGATAACTGCGGTTTCGCCCTGATAGCCCATATGCAGGGCGAGCCCAGTCATACCCTTTTGCAAACGGCCATTGAGGCCCTGACCTGCATGACCCACCGCGGTGGGATTAATGCCGACGGCAAGACCGGTGACGGTTGCGGTCTGCTGATTCAAAAGCCCGATGCGTTCCTGCGTGCGATTGCCCAGGAAGCCTTCAGCGTCGAACTGCCCAAGCAATATGCCGTGGGCATGGTCTTCTTCAATCAGGATCCGGCCAAGGCCGAAGCCGCTCGCGAGAACATGAACCGCGAGATCCTCGCTGAAGGCCTGCAACTGATCGGCTGGCGCAAAGTGCCAATCGACACCAGCGTCCTTGGTCGCCTGGCCCTTGAGCGCCTGCCGCAGATCGAGCAGGTCTACATCGGCGGCGAAGGCCTGAGCGATCAGGACATGGCGGTCAAGTTGTTCAGCGCCCGCCGTCGTTCGTCGGTGGCCAATGCCGTCGACTCCGACCACTACATCTGCAGCTTTTCGCACAAGACCATCATTTATAAAGGCCTGATGATGCCGGCCGACCTGGCCGCGTTCTATCCAGACCTGAGCGACGAGCGCCTGCAAACCGCGATCTGCGTGTTCCACCAGCGTTTCTCCACCAACACCCTGCCGAAATGGCCGCTGGCTCAGCCATTCCGCTTCCTCGCCCACAACGGCGAGATCAACACGATCACCGGTAACCGTAACTGGGCGCAGGCCCGTCGGACCAAGTTCACCAACGATCTGATGGATCTGGAAGAACTCGGCCCGCTGGTCAACCGTGTCGGTTCCGACTCCTCGAGCATGGACAACATGCTCGAACTGATGGTCACCGGCGGCATCGACCTGTTCCGTGGCGTGCGGATGATCATTCCGCCTGCGTGGCAGAACGTTGAAACCATGGACCCGGATCTGCGTGCGTTCTACGAGTACAACTCGATGCACATGGAGCCTTGGGACGGCCCGGCCGGCGTGGTCATGACCGATGGTCGCTACGCGGTGTGCCTGCTTGACCGTAACGGTTTGCGCCCGGCGCGCTGGGTCACCACCACCAACGGTTTCATCACCGTTGCTTCGGAAATCGGCGTCTGGAACTACCAGCCAGAAGACGTGATCGCCAAGGGCCGTGTCGGCCCGGGGCAGATCCTCGCCGTGGACACTGAAACCGGGCAGATCCTCGACACCGATGCGATCGACAACCGCTTGAAATCCCGTCATCCGTACAAGCAATGGCTGCGCAAGAATGCCCTGCGCATTCAGGCGACCATGGAAGACAACGATCACGGTTCGGCTTTCTACGACGTCGATCAGCTCAAGCAATACATGAAGATGTATCA
>NZ_JBIUWN010000189.1:0-780 GCF_044743485.1 Pseudomonas sp. NPDC087614
CGCGATGTTCCGCTAAGGGCCCAGCCCTTCTCGAAATGTCTCGTTGACGAAAAGCGCCCCGCCCCGGCATTCCTGTCGGGGCGGGGCTTTTTTGCCCATACCGTGTTTGGCGCTGGTCGCAAACGCCGCTCGGTCATGGCTATTTTGGAGATACAGAATGAACGAATTTACTCTGAATGCTGAAGTGCGTTCCGACCTGGGGAAAGGTGCGAGCCGCCGCCTGCGTCGTCTCGCCGCTCTGGTTCCTGCTGTTGTTTACGGTGGCGAAAAAGCCCCTGAATCCATCAGCATGCTGGCCAAAGAAGTTGCCAAACTGCTCGAAAACGAAGCGGCTTACAGCCACATCATCGAGCTGAACGTTGGTGGCACCAAGCAAAACGTGATCATCAAAGCCCTGCAACGTCACCCGTCCAAAGGCCACGTGCTGCACGCTGACTTCGTACGCGTTGTAGCGGGCCAGAAACTGACCGCTATCGTTCCTGTGCACTTCGTCAACGAAGCTGCTCCAGTGAAGAAAGGCGGCGAGATTTCGCACGTTGTTGCTGAAATCGAAGTGACCTGCCTGCCGAAAGATCTGCCTGAGTTCATCGAAGTCGACCTGGCTAACGCTGAAATCGGTTCGATCATTCACCTGTCGGACCTCAAAGCGCCTAAAGGCGTTGAGTTCGTTGCTCTGGCACACGGCGATGACAAGGCTGTTGCCAACGTCCACGCTCCACGTGTTGCTCCAGAAGCTACCGAAGAAGGCGCAGCAGAGTAATTCACTCGGTCATGCCTGAG
>NZ_JBIUWN010000189.1:790-1405 GCF_044743485.1 Pseudomonas sp. NPDC087614
AGTTAGCAAGTAAAATCGCGGACTGGAACGTAGCGAGATAGCGGGCGAGAACGCGGAGTTTACATCCATGGTAAATGAGCATTTTTCGTCCACTTTAGCCGCTTTCCCTGATCGCGGCGATGTTATCCACCACTCAAAGGAAGGGCCCCTATCGTGACTGCCATCAAACTGATCGTTGGCCTGGGAAATCCAGGCGCTGAATACGACCAGACCCGGCATAACGCAGGGGCCCTTTTTGTTGAGCGCATCGCTGACGCACAAGGCGTGAACCTTGTCGTCGATCGCAAATATTTCGGCCTGACCGGGCGCTACTCGCATCAAGGTCAGGATGTTCGTCTGCTGATTCCCACCACCTACATGAACCGTAGCGGCCAGGCCGTGGCGGCTCTTGCCGGTTTCTTCCGCATCAAGCCTGAAGAAATCCTGGTGGCACACGACGAACTCGACCTGCCTCCGGGCGTCGCCAAGCTCAAGCAGGGCGGCGGCCATGGCGGTCACAACGGGTTGCGCGACATCATCGCGCAACTGGGCAATCAGAATACGTTCTACCGCCTGCGGCTTGGCATCGGCCACCCGGGCGTCGCCAGTATGGTTTCAAATTTCGTCCTGGGTCGT
>NZ_JBIUWN010000190.1:0-1373 GCF_044743485.1 Pseudomonas sp. NPDC087614
CACCATCACATGCGCCAGCAGGCCTGAGGTCGGGATGCCCTTGTCGATCACCTGGGCCGGCACCGGTGCTTGGATCAGTGTTTCGCACTGGCGGCAGGCCCACTTTCCACGTACATGCTGCTCAACGGTAAACACGCCCGGCGTGTAATCCAGCTTCTCGCTGACGTCTTCGCCGATGCGCTGAAGCTGACACCCGCAGACACACTGGGTGTTCTCTGGCTCGTGACGAATGACGGTACGTGGGAACTGCGGCGGCAGCGGCGCGCGCTTGGGTTTTTGGCGGGTTTCGTCCGACGTTGGGGCGGGACGAAGCGCGTTCAGTTCTGCCTCGATAGCCTCAAGGTCAGTGTTGAGCAGGTCATCGAGCAAGCTGCCTTGCGCCGGGCTGATCTGCTCACTGCGCTTGGCGAACTTGTGGCGCTTGAGGATGGCAATCTCGTGAGAGAGCTGCTCGATGATCGTCTCGTCACGATGGATTTTTCGGCCCATGGTGTCGACCTTCGACAGCAACTGCGCAGCGAGTGCGCGCAGTTGTTCGGGTGTCATTTGGTCGAGATTGGGAGAGGAAGTCATGCCGTGGATTTTACCAAAGCGATCCACCTGCCACAGCTGAAAAGCAAGGCTAAATCATTGTGATTGCGCCGTTAGCGCCAACTCGCTGCCATGGCAAACCGAGCACCAGCGCTTGAAGTTGTTCAGCGTCGAGCCCGACTTCCAAACCGCGATGAGTGCCAGGCCAGTGAAACTTGCCTTGGTTCAAACGCCGTGCGGCAAGCCAGATGCCCACGCCATCGTGCACCAGCACCTTCATCCGGTTGGCCCGGCGGTTGGCGAACAGATAAGCGCAGTGCGGCTTCGCCGCACCGAACACGGCGACCACGCGGGCCAACGCAGTTTCGGTGCCGGCGCGCATGTCCATGGGCTCAGTGGCGAGCCAGATGGCGTCGATGCGTATCATTGCGAGAGGCTGCGGATAAAACGTGCGCAGCCGTCCGGGTCGGTGATGGGCCATTTGACCGTGATGGCTTTGTCGCCCAGCGGCAGTGCGATCACCACCGCTTCATCAGCGTGCCGTTTAGGCATTGGTTGCAGCGGTACAAACGCGGGAAGTGGCGCGACAGGTTTATCACGGTAAATCGGCAGCCACTTGCGAATCACGTTGGCATTGATGCCGTGGCTGATGGCGACGCTGGAAACTGAGGCACCGGGTTTCAGGCATTCCTGCACAACCTGGGCCTTGAAGGGTTTGGGATAGGAGCTTCGTTGGCGCATGGAAATCCTGGCGATAAGGGTGATCGCGTCCGCTTAAAAATAGGCGGACACCATCGCCCTTAATTCCGGATTTCTGAAGGTGTGTTCGCTGGCCGCTTACG
>NZ_JBIUWN010000191.1:0-1360 GCF_044743485.1 Pseudomonas sp. NPDC087614
CACCGGGTTCGTTTTCCAGAAGCAAGGAAATAATGTGCCGCATGATTAGGTACGCTCCGTCTTGCTCAGCCACATATCGCGCATGGAGCCGTCTTTGATCTGCATCGGGTAGACGTGCTCACTGGTGTCGACCGAAATATCGATGATCACCAGGCGATCTTTCATGGCGAACGCTTCTTCCATCTTCGACTTCAAATCTTTCGAATCGGTAATGCGCACGCCAACGTGACCATAAGCTTCAGCCAATTTGACGAAGTCAGGCAGCGATTCCATGTAGGAGTGCGAGTGACGGCTGCCGTAGCTCATGTCCTGCCACTGACGAACCATCCCCAGAACACCGTTGTTCAGAATGACGATCTTCACCGGCAAGCCATATTGCAGACAGGTCGACAGTTCCTGGATGTTCATCTGGATGCTGCCTTCGCCCGTCACGCAGGCAACGTCCTCATCCGGGAAGCTCAACTTGATACCCATGGCCGCCGGAAAACCGAAGCCCATGGTGCCCAGGCCACCGGAGTTGATCCAGCGGTTCGGCTTGTTGAACGTGTAGTACTGCGCAGCGAACATCTGGTGCTGACCCACGTCGGAGGTGATAAAGGCATCGCCCTTGGTCACTTCGCACAGGGTTTGGATCACGGTCTGTGGCTTGATCTTGCTGCCGTCGCCCTTGTCGTAAGGGAACAGGCCGCGATCACCGCGCCATTCATCAACCTGCTTCCACCAACTGGCCACGGACTCCTTGTTCGGGGTCTCGCCGATGTCCTTGAGAATCGCGACCATTTCGGTCAGGACGCTCTCTACCGGCCCCACAATCGGCACGTCGGCCTTGATGGTCTTGGAAATCGAAGCCGGGTCGATATCGATGTGAATGATCTTGGCATTCGGGCAGAACTTCGCCGCGCCGTTGATCACGCGATCGTCGAACCGCGCGCCGACAGCCAGGATCACGTCAGCATGGTGCATCGCCAGGTTAGCGGTGTAGCTGCCGTGCATGCCGAGCATGCCGATGAACTGACGATCGGTGCCAGGGAACCCGCCCAGGCCCATCAGTGTGTTGGTCACTGGCAGGTTGAGCATTTTTGCCAGTTCAGTCAGCGGTGCGGAACCGTTGCCCAGAATCACGCCGCCGCCGGAGTACAGCACTGGACGCTTGGCCGCCAGGAGCATTTCTGCTGCCTTGCGGATTTGCCCGGAGTGACCGCGAACGGCCGGACTGTAGGAGCGCAGCTTGGCTTTCTTGGGGAAGACGTATTCGAACTTCTCGGCCGGGTTGGTCATGTCTTTCGGGATATCGACCACGACCGGGCCCGGACGACCGGATTGTGCCAGGTAGAAGGCTTTCTTCATGACTTCCGGGATT
>NZ_JBIUWN010000193.1:0-1256 GCF_044743485.1 Pseudomonas sp. NPDC087614
TGTGGTGGTCAACTAATTCCGGACACCTCGATAGGTGGTTTCGATGCCATCGCCCGCTCGTAAACGGTCGGCGGCAGATACCCCAGTTTTGAGTGCAGCCGTTCGTTGTTGTAAAACCCAACGATGTACTCAGTGATGTCGCGGATAGCTTCTGCATGGTTGGCATAATCACGTCGCCATACACGCTCCATTTTCAAGCTCAGGAAGAAGCGCTCCATCACCGCGTTGTCCCAGCAGTTACCTTTACGGCTCATGCTCTGCTGCATGTCGTTTCGCGCCAGCAACGCTCTGTAACTTGCGCTCGCGTACTGGCTGCCACGGTCTGAGTGGGCTATCAGTCCTGGTGGCGGCTGGCGCTGAGCGATGGCCAACTGCATCGCGCTACACACCAACTCTGCCGGCATGTTCGGGGCCATGGCCCAGCCCACTATCTTGCGTGAAAACAAGTCCAACACCACCGCCAGGTACAACCAGCCACTGCGAGTGCGGATGTAGGTTATGTCGGCCACCCAAGCCTTGTTTGGCGCCGTTGGGTCAAACTGACGGCCCAATATATTCTCTGCAATCGGCAAGTCATGGTTGCTATCGGTTGTGTGCACAAACTTGCGCTTCCAGGCCGAACGCAGGCCGTTGGCACGCATTAAACGACGGATTTTATAAAGACCGACAGCCATACCTTTGCCGCGCAAAGCATCACGCAACGGGCGGCTACCGTAGCAGCCACCACTTGCAGCAAACGATGCCTTGAGTTGCACAACGACAGGACAGCTCTGCCGAATAGGCGCCTCAGCGCGTTTTTGGGCTTCGTAGAAGCCGGATCGACTGATGCTCAATAAACGGCAGACATACGCCACCGAATACGCCTTCTGTTGCAGCTGCCGAACCAGTCGATACGTTACTTCAGCTCGCGGGCAAAGAAGGCGGTAGCCTTTTTTAAGATGTCGTTATCCACCTTGAGCTGCCGGTTCTCTTGCTCCAGTTGGCGGATGCGCTGCTGTTCAGACGTCAACGGTTTACCGATTCCGGATTGTCCCAGTTGCTCGGCCTCGTACTGCTGCACCCAGCGTCGAACAGCCGTCTCACCAATATTCAGATCCCGGCAGACCTGCGGCACGGTCAATCCCTGATCCTTGATCATCTTCACGACTTGCAGCTTGAAGCTGTCGTCGAATGTTCTGCGTTTGTCGGTCATGAAAAACTCCTCGATAGATGCATTTTCCACCTATCGGGGTGTCCGGGGAAATTAGACCACTACA
>NZ_JBIUWN010000194.1:0-1233 GCF_044743485.1 Pseudomonas sp. NPDC087614
TATCAATCGCGCCCGCTTCCTTGCACAGCTGGCCTACACCGACAGCCACCGCCGCTGAGACCGGGCAGTCGACAAGTAGCAAAGGATTGAATGCATGCGTGCCTTAGCTGAGTTCATCATGCGAGGCCGTATGCAGGCCACTCTCGTGGTGGCCGGATGTGCAACATTGCCGTTGTTGTATTGGTTGGGTGCTGCCGCCGGGAGCCTTGTGCTTCTGCGGCGCGGATTGACGGACGCCCTTGGCGTTCTGTCCCTGGGGCTGCTGCCGGCATTGGTCTGGTGGTTGTATGCCGATGATCCACGCGCACTTTTAGTGCTGCTGGGGTCTTCGGGGCTTGCGTTGGTTTTGCGCGCAAGTGAGTCCTGGGTTCGCACGCTGCTGGTCAGCGTAGCCATTGGAGTGGTGTTTTCAGTGGTGCTCGGGGCGGCGTTTGCAGCCCAGATCGAGATGCTCGCGCAGGCCCTTATAAAGGTCATGCCAGCGCTTCTCGGTGAGACCTACAAGCAATTGTCGGTCGATGAGCAAGCGCGTTTCGCGTCCCTGATTGCACCGGTCCTGACCGGGCTGATTGCGGCTTTGTTGCAGATCGTCAGCGTGCTGAGCCTGATTGTCGGGCGTCATTGGCAGGCGTTGTTGTACAACCCGGGTGGTTTTGGTCGCGAGTTTCGCGCCATCCGAATCCCGCTGGGGCCGGCGATGTTACTGCTGGCGTTGATGCTTCTGGGCCCGAATCTCGGTGCACAGATGGCCATGTTGACGCCGTTGTGCAGTGTACCGCTGGTGTTCGCCGGACTTGCCCTGATTCACGGGCTGGTCGGGCAGAAGCGACTGGCCGGTTTCTGGCTGGTGGGGTTGTACGTCACGTTGTTGCTGTTCATGCAGCTGATCTATCCGTTGCTCGTGGTTCTGGCCATTGTCGACAGCCTGATTGATTTTCGCGGTCGTCACGTGTCGAAAGACACCGACAGCGCGAACGGTGAAGGTTAAAAGTTAAGAGGATTTCCACATGCAACTGATCCTTCTGGAAAAAATCGCCAACCTGGGCAACCTGGGCGACAAAGTAAACGTTAAGGCCGGTTACGGCCGTAACTACCTGCTGCCTTTCGGCAAAGCGACCGCTGCGACTGCTGCCAACCTGGCTGCGATCGGTCGGGTTGAGCAGCATGACGTGATAGGCCATCGGCGCGAACGTCACCTTGCCGCCGGCCGGAATGTCTACGCTCGGCACTTGC
>NZ_JBIUWN010000195.1:0-1207 GCF_044743485.1 Pseudomonas sp. NPDC087614
CCCTGAGGGATCCCCGATTTTTCTTACAGAAAATCAAGAAGTTGGAATATTGAAGAGGCCTGCATGAGTCGGCAACTTGGTTTGCACCACACAAATACAAGAAACCGAACCCATGCAAGCCATCCGATTTTTGCACAGAGCGCTCGCTCAAGCACTGCCCTCTATCCATTCTCGCCGCCTGACATCACTGATGAGTTGTGTCAGTTCGTTACTGCAAGGACGTCGACTGACACTGACCGCTCTTGGTCGCTTCATGACGGGGCGTGCTTATCCCAAGCATTCGATCAAGCGTGTGGATCGGTTGCTGGGCAATCAACACTTGAGATCAGAGCGTCCATTGTTCTATTGGGTAATGCTTCGGGCATTGCTGGGTTCGTTGAAGCATCCTTTGATCCTGGTCGACTGGTCTCGAATTGACGCTTCAGGCACAGCCTTTTTGCTAAGAGCATCGATCCCTCTGGCGGGACGCTCATTTCCGGTTTATGAAAGCGTTCATGAGCGCGAGAGCTGTCCCAAGTATCAAAATCGCCTACTCAAAACGCTGGCCGAATTGCTACCTGTTGACTGCATCCCGATTCTGGTCACCGATGCGGGTTTTCGGCGACCGTGGATGAAGGCTGTCGCCGCGCAGGGCTGGTATTACGTCGCGCGGATAAGGAATCGCGAACTTTATCGTCGCGATCAAACTGACTGGCAACCGGTGAAGAATTTGTATGCATTGGCCGCCGCCTCACCCAAGGCACTTGGCCGTGTCGAGATGACACGAAGCGCCCCACACTTCATCGATTTGTATTGCGTACGGCACTGTGCCAAGGGCCGCAAACACCAACGCGTCACGGGGTCAATTGCCAAGAGTAAGCTCAGTCGACAGTCCGCAAGACGTGAGCGTGAACCATGGTTGCTGGCCAGCAATTTAGTTCAGAGCGAGTGAAATCCGGCAAAGATCGTGGCGGTCTACAAACGACGCATGCAAATTGAGGAAGGTTTCAGAGATGTGAAAAGTGAGCACTTGGGATTGGGTCTGAATCTACATCGCAGCCATTGCCTGCATCGTATTGAAATACTGCTGTTGATTGCCGCTCTCGCCAATTACCTGCTCTTTTTAACGGGGCTTCAGGCTCGCCAAATTAACTTGGAGCGGCGATATCAAAGCAACAGTCTCAGAGAACGACGAGTGCTTTCATTGTGGCGGCTTGGCCTGGAATAC
>NZ_JBIUWN010000196.1:0-1200 GCF_044743485.1 Pseudomonas sp. NPDC087614
CAGCGTGTAATCGCGCTGACTACGTTTTGCGCCCGTATCCATTGCACCCTCCTGATAAGAAGCCAGAAGGTGTAAACCTTATTCAGGACGAGACATCAGGCACAAAAAAGCCGCGTATCAAACGCGGCTTTTTCTCGGGCGTGATGCTTAAACGTTGAAGCGGAAGTGCATCACGTCGCCGTCTTTAACGATGTAGTCCTTGCCTTCCAGACGCCATTTACCGGCTTCTTTGGTACCGGCTTCGCCTTTGTACTGGATGAAGTCGTTGTAGGCGATGACTTCTGCGCGGATGAAGCCTTTCTCGAAGTCGGTGTGGATCACGCCAGCCGCCTGGGGTGCGGTGGCACCGACTTTGACGGTCCAGGCGCGGACTTCTTCGACACCGGCGGTGAAGTAGGTCTGCAGGTGCAGCATTTCGTAGCCGGCGCGGATGACGCGGTTCAGGCCCGGTTCTTCCAGGCCCAGGGCCTCAAGGAACATGTCCTTCTCTTCGCCGTCATCGAGTTCGGCGATTTCGGCTTCGATCTTGTTGCAGACCGGAACCACCATAGCGCCTTCTTCTTCGGCGATGGCCTTGACCACGTCCAGGTGCGGGTTGTTCTCAAAACCGTCTTCAGCCACGTTGGCGATGTACATGACCGGTTTGGTGGTCAGCAGGTGGAAGCCCTTGATCACCGCTTTCTCGTCGGTGCTCATGTTCTTCATCAGGCTGCGCGCAGGCTTGCCTTCGGTGAAGTGCGCAATCAGTTGCTCCAGCAGAGCCTTCTGAACGACGGCGTCCTTGTCGCCACCCTTGGCGTTACGCGCGACTTTCTGCAGTTGCTTCTCGCAGCTGTCGAGGTCGGCGAAGATCAGCTCCAGGTCGATGATTTCGATATCGCGTTTCGGGTCGACGCTGTTGGAAACGTGGATCACGTTTTCGTCTTCGAAGCAGCGCACGACGTGGGCGATCGCATCGGTTTCACGGATGTTGGCCAGGAATTTGTTGCCCAGGCCTTCACCTTTCGAGGCGCCGGCGACCAGGCCTGCGATGTCGACGAATTCCATGGTGGTCGGCAGGATGCGCTTCGGATTGACGATGGCCGCCAGGGCTTCCAGACGCGGATCCGGCATCGGCACGATGCCGCTGTTCGGCTCGATCGTGGAGTTTGGGGGGGTTTTGGGGGGGGGGGGGGGTGGTGGGTGGGGGGGGGTGGGGGT
>NZ_JBIUWN010000197.1:0-1192 GCF_044743485.1 Pseudomonas sp. NPDC087614
TCCAAATCGGATTCGATCCTGCACGCCATGCATCGTGGCGGCAGAAGTGTCGAGGAACGGTTGCGGGTAGACGCCGAGGTAAATCAGCAGTACCGCAAGGCCCAGCACCATGATCAGTTCGCGAGCGTCCATGCCGTGCAGGATCGAATCCGATTTGGACGGACCGAAATAAGCACGGTGGATCATGATCAGCGAATAGACCGAGCCGAACACCAGACCGGACGTGGCAATCGCAGTGATCCATGGAGCGCTGGCGAACGTACCGATCAGGATCAGGAACTCGCCGACGAAGTTACCGGTACCCGGCAGACCCAACGAAGCGGCTGCGAAGAACAGGCTGATCGCTGGCAGATAAGCGATACGCGACCACACACCGCCCATCTCACGCATGTCACGAGTGTGCAGACGCTCGTACAACTGACCGCTGAGGATAAACAGTGCCGCCGCCGACACACCGTGCGCGAGCATCTGGATCACAGCGCCTTGCAGCGCCAGTTGGCTGCCGGAGTAGATGCCGATCAACACGAAGCCCATGTGGGAAACGGACGAGAAGGCGATCAGACGCTTGATGTCGGTTTGGGCGAATGCCAGGAACGCACCGTAGAAGATCCCGATCAGACCAAGGGTCATGGCGATCGGCGCGAACTCGGCCGAGGCATTCGGGAACAGCGGCAGGGCGAAACGCAGCAGACCGTAGGCCGCGGTTTTCAGCAAGATACCGGCGAGGTCGACGGAACCGGCAGTCGGCGCCTGGGCGTGGGCATCAGGCAACCACGAGTGGAACGGTACGACCGGCAGCTTGACCGCGAAGGCGATGAAGAAGCCGAGCATCAGGATGTACTCGGTGGTCATCGACATCTTGGTTTTCAACAGGTCGGCGTAGTTGAAGGTAATCACGCCGGTGTTGTTGAAGTTGACCAGCACCAGACCAAGGATCGCCACCAGCATGATCAGGCCGGACGCCTGAGTGAAGATGAAGAACTTGGTGGCGGCGTAGATCCGGGTTTTCTTGCCGTCCGAAGAACTGTGACCCCAGAGCGCGATGAGGAAGTACATCGGCACCAGCATCATTTCCCAGAAGAAGAAGAACATGAACAGGTCGAGGGCGAGGAACACGCCGACAACGCCGCCCAGGATCCACATCAGGTTCAAGTGGAAGAAGCCAACGTGACGTTGAATCTCTTTCCACTAG
>NZ_JBIUWN010000198.1:0-1182 GCF_044743485.1 Pseudomonas sp. NPDC087614
CTTGTATGGTAGGACTTGAAGGGAGGAGGAGGGACAAGGCTCGATTCTGACTGTTAGCGCAGTACAGACCGTGGGAGATTTCACCCTCCTCCTTTCACCCAAGCGCCGATAAAGAATGCATCTGGCCTAGACCGACGATAGGAACAAGCCTGCGCCTCTGGGTGAACCCTTCAAGTGTTCAAACCTTAGCCCGGAGGATTTCTCATGGCAATGCCCGTCGCTACTACTCAGTCGATCATCGGGGTTGATGTCGCCAAGGACGAACTGGTGATTTATCACGCCGAATCAGATCAGCTCGAGACAATCTCCAATACCAAAGCGGCGATCAAGAAATGGCTCAAAACCGTTGCCAAACCAGTGGCAATCGCTATCGAAGCCACCAATATCTATCATCAGGAGTTTGCCGATCTGGCGCATGCCGCTGGTTACGTGATCTATATGGTTGGCGGTTATGAGCTCAGCCATTACCGCAAAGGCGTGAACGTTCGCGCTAAAACTGATGCGCTGGATGCCCGATTACTGGCCCGTTATCTGACAAACGAAGGGGACCACTTACGCCCCTGGACACCGCCGCCGCCCTTGTATTGCCGACTTATCAGTCTTTTCCGGCGTCGTGCGGCTTTGGTCCAGGCTCGTGTCAGCCTCAAGCAGAGCTGGGAGAATGAGCCGTTGCTCAAAACCGCTTTCAAAAATCAGATAAACGCCATGCAAAGACTGGAAATCCTGCTGGAGAAAACGATCCTGACGCAGATAGACGAAGCCGGTTTAGGCGCTCAGCTCAAGCGTTGCATGAAAGTAGAAGGCATAGGTACGTTGACCGGTGCCCGCTTGCTCGCATCCTTTCAGCGTGGGGACTTCAGAAACGCCGACGCTTTCATCGCTTTTCTAGGCCTGGATCTGCGCATATCGGACTCAGGTAAAAAGAA
The DNA here is from genome assembly GCF_044743485.1 of Pseudomonas sp. NPDC087614. Taxonomy (NCBI): domain Bacteria; kingdom Pseudomonadati; phylum Pseudomonadota; class Gammaproteobacteria; order Pseudomonadales; family Pseudomonadaceae; genus Pseudomonas; species Pseudomonas sp. NPDC087614. Next base: position 927 of record NZ_JBIUWN010000198.1, read on the forward strand.
AGGCCGCCGCTGCCTGACCAAACGAGGCGACTCAGAGGCGCGTCGATTGCTGCACAACGCCGCAATGGCGGCGAGCCGAACCTCGGCGTGGAAAGGATTTTATGAGGCTTTGAGAGGGCGCGGATTGAGCACTACCCAAGCACTGGTCGCACTAGCCCGCAAGCTTGCCCGGGTGGTATTTGCTCTGTTGAAAAACCAGAGCGAATACTCCCCTAAAGCGGTTTAGGGGCTAGGCATGAACCATAGAATCTCCCAC
>NZ_JBIUWN010000199.1:0-1127 GCF_044743485.1 Pseudomonas sp. NPDC087614
CGGCAAAAGTCACAAAATGGGCGAGGTGCATGATGGCGCCGCGACCACAGACTGGATGGTGCAGGAGCAGGAGCGTGGTATTACCATTACTTCTGCTGCCATTACCGCCTTCTGGAAAGGTTCCGAGAAGCAGTACTCGCACGAGCACCGTTTCAACGTAATCGATACCCCGGGCCACGTGGACTTCACCATTGAAGTTGAGCGTTCCCTGCGCGTACTCGACGGCGCTGTCGTTGTGTTCTGCGGTACTTCGGGTGTTGAGCCTCAGTCGGAAACCGTATGGCGTCAAGCCAACAAATACGGCGTTCCACGTCTTGTTTATGTGAACAAGATGGACCGTGCTGGCGCTAACTTCCTGCGCGTGATCGGTCAGATCAAGCAGCGTCTGGGTCACACTCCGGTGCCGATTCAGTTGGCCATCGGTTCCGAAGATAACTTCCAGGGTCAGATTGATCTGATCAACATGCAGGCTATCTACTGGAACGACTCTGACAAAGGTATGGTCCCTGTTCGCAAGGACATTCCTGCTGAGCTGCAAGAGTTGGCCGAAGAGTGGCGCAACAACATGGTTGAAGCTGCTGCCGAAGCCAGCGAAGAGCTGATGAACAAGTACCTGGAAGGCGAAGAGCTGTCGATCGAAGAGATCAAAGCTGCTTTGCGTCAACGTACTATCGCTGGCGAAATCGTTCTGGCTGTTTGCGGTTCTTCCTTCAAGAACAAGGGGGTTCCCCTGGTTCTCGACGCCGTTATCGACTACCTGCCTGCGCCAACTGATATTCCTGCTATCAAGGGTACCAACCCTGATAACGAGGAAGAAGAGATGGAGCGCCATGCAGACGATAACGAGCCTTTCTCGGCTCTGGCGTTCAAGATCGCTACCGACCCATTCGTGGGTACTTTGACCTTCGTCCGCGTTTACTCGGGCGTGTTGAACTCCGGCGACGGCGTGATCAACTCGGTTAAAGGCAAGAAAGAGCGCGTGGGCCGTATGGTGCAAATGCACGCAAACGCCCGTGAAGAGATCAAGGAAGTACGCGCTGGTGACATCGCGGCCCTGATCGGCATGAAGGACGTCACCACTGGTGACATCGCGGCCCTGATCGGCATGAAGGACGTCACCACTGGTG
>NZ_JBIUWN010000200.1:0-1117 GCF_044743485.1 Pseudomonas sp. NPDC087614
GTAACCGATCCATAAACCCCACCTACCGCAGGATGAGGCTTTGATTTACCGTGGCATCTCCGGTGAGCAGTTCCACGGAAGCAAGGCCTCATAGTCCTCTACTGACGAGGCATGCGGCAACCGCTCAAGTACGTGGCGCAGCCACGTATAGGGCTCTTGGCCGTTGACCTTTGCTGTCTCGATCAAGCTATAGATCTGCGCACTGGCTGTCGCCCCTTTGGGCGTGTCACTGAACAGCCAGGCCTTGCGCCCGATCACAAACGGTTTTATTGCGCGCTCTGCCGGGTTGTTGTCGATCGGTAAAAATCCAGCTTCCACGTAACGCTCCAGCCGGCTCCAGTTGTTGGCAAGATAATTAACCGCCTTACCCAGCACGCTTTGCGGCGTGACCTGGGACTGGGTTTTCTCCAGCCAGCTTTTCAACTGCGCCAGTACCGGCAAGCTCTTTTCCTGGCGACCGATAAAACGTTGTTCATCACTCACGTCCTTGAGTTCACGCTCGACGCCGTACAGCTTGTTGATCATTGCCAGCGCGATATCCGCGCGCCCGGTTTTACCTTTCGGCTGTACTTTTTGCGCCTCGACAAACTTGCGCCGTGCATGGGCCATGCACGCCAATCGCTCAACACCGGGTTGCAGCGCCAACGCGTTATAGCCGGCGTAATCGTCGGTCATGACATAGCCGCGATAACTTTCCAGCAGGCGCAGTGGCACTTCCTGCGCACGGCTGGAGGTGTAGTCGAACAACACCACTTTTCGATCCGGCGGCCCGCTGGCCTGCACCCACATCCACGATTGGCTGGTCGGGTCGCGATCCGGTTCTTTGAGTACCTGGACGCGGGTTTCATCGCAGTGGATGACCGGGCTTTCCAATAAGCGGTCGCGCATCAGATTCAACAGCGGTTGCAGATGCTCGCCGCATTGGATGATCCAGCGGGCCAGCGTCTGGCGCGGGATTTCTATGCCATGGCGACTCAGCACCGTTTCGAAACGGTGCAGCGGCAAGCCATCGACATACTTGGTGGTCAGCAGCATCGCCAGAACGCTTGGGCTGGCCATGCTCTTTTCGATTAACTGCGCTGGCTTGTCAGCGATGACCGGTGCCATTTCACAACCG
>NZ_JBIUWN010000201.1:0-1094 GCF_044743485.1 Pseudomonas sp. NPDC087614
GATGTTCCTTAAGGGACGCGTTCGCTTCATTAAGCTGAACGGCACGCGGGGGTACCGACATGATGCAACACCTTTGTTGTTAAAAATATCAATCATTGATCTTTTCTGGTTTCAGTCAACCCGAACGGCCTGCCGAAGTCAAGCGAGGCCTTTTTTGCCCTAAAAAAGCGCTGCAAGGGCATTTATGGGGCACTTTGGGGCGGTTTTTTGCCTTTGGCACGCTTGGCACCCGCGGGCTTGAGCAGGCCGTGTTGTATTTTTTACGGGGGTGTTGTGTAAAAAAATGAACAAGGCTAAGCTCCGATCAAACCCATAACAGCAATAATACCGGGGTGCTTCATGTCTCGCCTGCCGTTAATCGGCATCACCGACTGCTCGCAACAGTCCGGTCTGCATGCTCATCACATCAGTGGCGACAAATCCGTCCGTAGCGTAGCCAGCATGGCGCGTGGCCTGTTGACGATGTTCTCGCAAGCAGCCGCCCATACGGCACCGTCCGATATTCTGGACGTACGGGCAAGCATCCTCTTTATGGCGTCTCCTTCCAATATAGTTCTCTTTCTCTTCCAAAGCCTGCGCCGCTCCCCACGTCGTGCTCATGATTCTGCACGCGCGGCTGCACGTTTCCAGAGTGCACAAGAAATGCAACGCCAGCGTAAAGGGCAGGTAAGCTCTTCTTTCATTGTCTATGCGCGGTGCCAGGCGTAAGCCGGCACTGCGCGCAAGCAAGCCCCCTTTAACGCGACGCACAAGCGTCAAACTTTGCCTGACCTAGCGTCAGGAGACTCAGCCCAGAGGCATTTATGAGTAACAACCTCGACCAGCTCACCGATTGGTTGAAAGACCACAAGATCACAGAAGTCGAATGCATGGTCGGCGACTTGACCGGCATCACCCGGGGCAAGATCTCGCCGACCAACAAGTTCATCGCCGAGAAAGGCATGCGCCTGCCAGAGAGCGTGCTGTTGCAGACCGTGACCGGCGACTATGTCGAAGAAGACCACTATAACGAACTGCTCGACCCGGCCGACATCGACATGATCTGCCGCCCCGACCAGAACGCCGTGTACCTGGTGCCGTGGGCCATCGAGCCC
>NZ_JBIUWN010000202.1:0-1090 GCF_044743485.1 Pseudomonas sp. NPDC087614
TGTCGTCGAATGTTCTGCGTTTGTCGGTCATGAAAAACTCCTCGATAGATGCATTTTCCACCTATCGGGGTGTCCGGGGAAATTAGACCACTACAAGGAGTACATCTGTACTCCACCCCTCTGTAACTCCCTCCCCCTTCAAAGTCAGCCGCTATAGCGGCAAAGGATGAGTGCGCCCATGAAAACGCGCCAACTCACGCACGCACGCCTGCTGGAAAAAGTGGTGTACGACCCCGACACGGGAAAATTCACGCATCTAGGACGGCGCCGGCCGAAGGTCGGGCAGTTCGACAAAGACGGCTACGTGAAAATCTCGATTGATGGAATCAAGCATCAGGCCCACCGGCTGGCGTGGCTTTACATGACCGGCAGTTATCCGCCGGCAGACATGCACGTCGATCACCGAAACGCCGTGCGCGATGACAACCGATGGCAGAACCTGCGCCTTGCGACATACGCAGAGAACCAAGCCTATCGCCTTGCCTCCGCTTCAAGCGGACCGGGGCGAGGCGCCAGTGGTGTTCGAGGCGTGTATTGGGACGGCAGGAAAGAGCGATGGTTCGTCCAGATCAGGGCGAACAAGAAAGTCCACTGCGGCGGCTATCACGTCGACATTGCGTCGGCGGCAATCGAAGCGGCGGCGCTGAGAAATCAAATCCAAAACGAGAGGGTCGCGCCATGATCACCAAGTGCGTACTCGGCTGCACCCTCTTCTTCTGGCTTCCATTGGCCCTGACCATAAAGGCGGTGATCGGATGAGCAAACGAGCGATTCACCTTTATCCGTGGGACGGCGGCACTGAAGCCGATCAAGATCCTCCGGAGCATGTTTATTGCGGTACCGATGGGGTACCCCTTCCGCCGAATGCCGGTTGAGCCCCGGCCAGATCCCACCCCGATGCGGACGAAACTGCGGCCTATAACCGCCCACCTGCATCAGGAATGAATCACAGCGAAGTGAGCAAGCGAGGCATTTACTTCGCGGTGATGAACCCACCACAAAGGCTGTCCAGCAAGCTCTGGCCGCCTTTGGAATTGAAGAATTCCATCGACTGCTTCACTTCCATTTCGTACCGAGGATTTGTAGCAAC
>NZ_JBIUWN010000203.1:0-1072 GCF_044743485.1 Pseudomonas sp. NPDC087614
CACGTTCAGGGTCCAGCCAGTCAACTGGCTCGCCAGACGCACGTTCTGACCACCGCGACCGATGGCCTGAGCCAGATTGTCTGCGCCAACGGCGATGTCCATGGCGTGGGCATCTTCGTCAACGATAATTGCCGCAACCTCGGCCGGGGACATGGCGTTGATCACGAACTGAGCCGGGTTGTCGTCCCACAGGACAATATCAACACGCTCACCGCCCAACTCACCCGACACTGCCTGGACGCGCGAACCGCGCATACCAATGCAAGCGCCCTGCGGGTCGATGCGTTTGTCCTTGGAGCGGACGGCGATCTTGGCACGCGAACCCGGATCACGGGACGCAGCCATGACTTCGATCAGACCTTCGGCAATTTCCGGCACTTCGATACGGAACAGCTCGATCAGCATTTCCGGCGCGGTACGCGACAGGATCAACTGCGGGCCACGGTTCTCGGTGCGGATTTCCTTGAGCAGCGCGCGCAAACGCACGCCGACGCGGAAAGTTTCGCGAGAGATGATGTCTTCACGGGCCAGCAACGCTTCAGCGTTATTGCCCAGGTCGACGATCACGTTATCGCGGGTGACTTTTTTCACGGTGCCGGAGATGATTTCTCCCAGGCGCTCGCGATAGGCGTCGACCACTTGAGCACGCTCGGCTTCGCGCACTTTCTGCACGATGACTTGCTTGGCAGTCTGTGCAGCAATGCGGCCGAACTCGATGGACTCGATCTTTTCTTCAACAACGTCGCCGACATTGGCGCCAGGATGCGTTTCAGCAACCTTGCTCGGCCAGGTTTCGATAGCCGGATCGTCGAGATCGTTTTCTTCGACGACCGTCCAGCGACGGAAAGTTTCGTAAGAACCGGTGTGGCGGTTAATTTCCACACGCAGGTCAACTTCGTCTTCAAAACGCTTTTTGGTAGCAGTGGCCAGAGCCAGCTCCAGCGCTTCAAAAATTAAGCTTGTGGGTATACAAATAAAATGGCGTACCGGCAAGCGTAAATTTTTTATCGCTGGAGCTGGCTATTGCCACAGCTAACCAAAATCGTTTTGTATTAGTAGTTTTACATGGTGT
>NZ_JBIUWN010000204.1:0-1003 GCF_044743485.1 Pseudomonas sp. NPDC087614
TTACGGATGTCGACCAGAGTCTTCAGTACCGCGACGATGTCTTCCTTGCACAGCACACCCGAACCTTCGATCTCGGTACGACCGATACGACGGTTGAACTTCATCCGGCCGACCGCAGACAGGTCATAGCGCTCAGGGCTGAAGAACAGGTTATTGAACAGGGTTTCGGCAGCGTCTTTGGTTGGCGGCTCGCCTGGACGCATCATGCGATAGATCTCGACCAGCGCTTCCAATTGGTTGCTGGTGGAGTCGATCTTCAGCGTGTCAGAAACGAACGGACCGCAGTCGATGTCGTTGGTGTACAGGGTCTCGATGCGAACGACTTGAGCCTTGGCGATTTTGCCGAGGATCTCAACGTTAAGCTCGGTGTTGCACTCAGCCAGGATTTCGCCAGTAGCCGGATGCACGATGACCTTGGCAGTGGTGCGACCCAGGACGTAGTCCAGAGGCACTTCCAGCGTCTTGATACCGGCCTTTTCGATCTGGTTGATGTGGCGCGCAGTAATACGACGGCCAGCTTCAACAATGACCTTGCCTTTTTCATCCTGGATATCCAGAACGGCAATTTCACCACGCAGACGCGATGCAATCAGCTCCAGGCTGAGGGTTTCGCCGCTCAGGTGGAATACGTTGGTGGTGTAGAACGCGTCCAGCACTTCTTCAGTGGTGTAGCCGAGCGCGCGCAGCAGTACCGAGGCCGGCAGCTTGCGACGACGGTCGATACGCACGAATACGCAGTCTTTTGGGTCGAACTCGAAGTCCAGCCACGAACCGCGATAAGGGATGATGCGCGCGGAGTACAACAGTTTGCCGGAGCTATGCGTCTTGCCGCGGTCGTGATCGAAGAACACGCCCGGGGAACGGTGCAGCTGGGAAACGATTACACGCTCGGTACCGTTGATTACGAAGGTACCGTTCTCAGTCATCAGGGGGATTTCACCCATGTAGACTTAGAACGGTACCTTCGTAATCAACGGTACCGAGCGAAATCGTTTCCCAGCTG